>NZ_JBSHHD010000018.1:0-85809 GCF_053618155.1 Agromyces sp. NPDC055658
CGGTCGCCCATGATCGCGTGCGGGCTCGTCGCGCGACCCTGGCCGGATGCCTCGGCGGGCGCATCCGGCCGGCCGGTCACCGATCGGGGGAGTCGGCTCAGCCGAGTGCGACGAGCAGGCCCAGCAGCGAGCACGGCGATGAGCGCGGACGATCGCGGCGACGGGCATGGCGCTGAGCCGAGCGACCGCCGAGGCATCCGGCCGCCGCCTGCGCAGTGCGCGCTACGCGTTCTCGAGCTCGGCGATCACGACCTTCTTCTGCCGCATCATCACCTGGATCTGCTCGGGGCGCTTCGTCAGCTCGCCCATGTTCGCCGGGATGATCTGCCAGCTCACGCCGAACCGGTCCTTGCACCAGCCGCACTGCTCCGACTCGGGCACGTGCGAGAGCGCCGCCCAGTAGCGGTCGATCTCGGCCTGGTCGGCGCACGAGACGACGAACGAGATCGACTCGTTGAACGTGAACAGCGGTCCGCCGTCGAGGCAGACGAAGTCGACCCCGTTCAGGGTGAACTGCCCGTTCAGCACCTTGCCGCTCATGCCTGCGAAGTGCTCGTCGAGCGACTCGTCGGGATACTCGTCGATGCGCGTGATGCGCGAGTTCGGGAAGACGCCGACGTAGTACTCCATCGCCTCGCGTGCCTGGTCGTCGAACCACAGGCACGGCTGGATGGGTGCGAGCTCGGCCATGTCGGAACCCCCTTGTTCGGCCCTTGCTTCCGGCGGCCACGATACGCCGGTCGGGTCGGTCGCGATACCGGGGGTGGCGGCTAGGCCGTGGACGCCTCGGCCGCCCGACGGCGTTCGAGGCCCTCGAGCAGCAGGTCGAGCCCGAACTCGAACTCGGTCTGGTCGTCGCACCAGCCGAGGGTCGAGTCGGGGTCGTCGTGCACGACGTCGGCGAGCATCGCGGCGAGGTGCGGGGCCAGTGCGGCGAACTCGGCGGGGTCGCCGGGCGGGTCGGCCGAGTTGTCGTCGTTGAGCTCCTGCACGTAGCCGTACATGCGGCTGCCGATCGCATGCAGTCCGTGGTGGATGAGGTCGTGCGAGAGCCCGCCGGCCCGCATGATGCCGACGACGCCGTCGGCGTACCGCACGGCGAGCACGCCCGGCGCACCGCGCGTGTTCATGAGGTTCGGCGCCCAGGGATGCCGCAGCAGCACCCGCCTCGCACCGAGGATCCGCGAGCGGAGCGCGGTCGGCCAGTCCGCGGCGTCCCGCTCGGTCGGCGGTGCGAAGCCGCCGATCTCGACCTCGACCTCGGCGAACACCTGCTCGACGAGTCCGTCGAGGATCGCGTGCTTGTTGGGCAGGTGGTAGTAGATCGACATCGCCTCGACGTCGAGCTCGTCGGCGAGGGCGCGCATCGTGAGGGCGTCGAGGCCGTCGCGGTCGGCGAGGCGCAGCGCGGTCTGCAGCACGCGCTCACGGCTGAGCGGGCTGCGCGTCGCGGTTCTGGCCATAGTTCACCGTACAACGTCAGGTAATCGGCTGGAGGGTCTGGACGTAGGCTCCGCGGCGGCGTATCTTACGACGTAAGACTTACGACGTAAGGGAGCGCATCATGTCCACCGCATCACGCCAGGGATCGACGTCCGACGCACCCGCCGCCACTCGCGGCGCCATGCGGGCCGCCCGGATCGACCGCTTCGGCGCGCCCGAGGTCGCGCGCGTCGTCGACGTGCCCCGCCCCGAGCCGGGGCCGGGGGAGCTGCTCGTGCGCGTACGGGCGTCGACCGTGAGCATCGCCGACCACCGCCTGCGCACCCGCCGGGTGCCGCGCGG
Source organism: Agromyces sp. NPDC055658 (assembly GCF_053618155.1). Classification (NCBI taxonomy): domain Bacteria; kingdom Bacillati; phylum Actinomycetota; class Actinomycetes; order Micrococcales; family Microbacteriaceae; genus Agromyces; species Agromyces sp. NPDC055658. Next base: position 1,786 of record NZ_JBSHHD010000018.1, read on the forward strand.
GCTCGCGCTCGTCGTGGCGCCGACGATCGGGCTCTTCCGACCGCGGCTGCGCGTGCTCGGCATGGATGCCGCCGGCGTCGTCGAGGCGGTCGGCGCGGGGGTCGTGCGATTCGCCGTCGGCGACGAGGTCGTCGTCATGCGCGGCTCGCGCATGGGGTGCCACGCCGAGTACGTCACGATCGCGGCCGACGGCGAGGTCGCCCGCAAGCCCGCGAACCTCTCGTTCGAAGAGGCCGTCGCCATCGTGTTCGGCGGACACACGGCGCTCCGCTACCTCGACCGCGTCGCGATCGGGCCGGGCAGCGAGGTGCTCGTGAACGGCGCCTCCGGCGCGGTCGGCTCGGCGGTCGTGCAGCTCGCGACGGCGCGCGGGGCCCGGGTCACGGCGGTCACGAGCGGACGCAACGCCGAGCTCGTGCGTTCGCTCGGGGCGTCTCGCGTCGTCGACCACACCCGCGAGGACTTCGCGGCGGGCGACGTCGACTCGGGGGCCGCGTCGGGCGGGCCGGCACGCTACGACGTGATCGTCGAATGCGTCGGCAACGCGCCGTTCGGCCGCGTCGCGCACCTGCTGCGTCCCGGCGGCGCGCTGCTGCTCGTGATCACCGACCTGGCCGGCATGCTGAGGGCGGGTCGGCAGGCGCGCCGGAGCGGGCTCGTCGTCGACCATCGCGGCGGCGAGCTGGGCGCCGACGGCATGGAGCGGCTCGTCGCCCTCGCCGAGACTGGCGCGCTGCGCCCCGTCATCGATCGCACGTACGCGCTCGACGAGATCGTCGAGGCCCACCGCTACGTCGACGGCGGGCACAAGCGTGGGAGCGTCGTGCTGCGCATGGGCTGAACCGTCGGCGACATGCAATCGTGGGGTTGCGCTCCGATCCACCTTGTGCAACTATGAAGTTGCAGGTGATCGATCGATCGCCGAGACATCCACTGCAGCATCCGCTGGAAGGAGCGCGACCATGGTGAGTCAGACCCGCAACGAGGCATCCGTCGTCGACGAGGGCGCATTCACGGTGCGACGCACGATCCGCATCGCCGCACCGATCGAGAAGGTGTGGCGCGCGGTCACCGAGCCCGAGCACATCTCGCGGTGGTTCGGGCAGACGGTGCTCGACGGCGCCGGTGCCGGCGCGACCGGAACGATGACGTTCGAGGGGTACGGCGTGATTCCGATCCGCGTCGAGGCGATCGACGCCCCGCGCAGCGTGGTGTACCGCTGGGGCAACGACGACGCGGTGCGCCGTGCGGGCGGCGCGATCGACGAGACGACCACGACCGTCTTCACGTTCACCCTCGACGAGGTCGACGAGGGCACCGAGCTCACGGTCGTCGAGACCGGGTTCGACCGCACGAGCGACCCGGCGGCGAACATGGCCGACCACGCCGAGGGCTGGGTCTCCGAACTCGACAAGCTCGTCGCCCTGCTCGAGGGCGACGCATGAGCACTGCGACGCTGGTTCCCGTGTTCGCGGCGCTCGGCGACGAGACGCGCTGGAGCATCCTCGCGGCACTCGGCGAGGGGGATGCCTCGGCGTCGGCCCTCGCCGGGCGCCTGCCGGTGTCGCGGCAGGCGATCGCGAAGCACCTCGCCGTGCTGCAGGAGGTCGGGCTGGTCGAGCCCGTGCGCGTCGGGCGCGAGGTGCGCTACCGCGTGCTCGGAGCGTCGCTCAGCGCCACGGCGGCACGCCTCGACGCGGTGGGGCGCGAGTGGGAGCGCCGCCTGGCCGCGATCAAGGAGATCGCGGAGGGGCTGTGACGGCTCTCCGGCTTCTCGCAGATGCCCCCGGGTATTCCCGGGTCTGCGAATCGTCGGGCGTGGTCGAGACCGTGCCCGCGCCCGCCGGGTCGACTCGCTCGAGTTCGTCGAGCAGCGCGCCGCTCGAGGCATCCCGCCGGATCGAGGCGCCCAGCCGCTCGGCCGCGAGTCGGAAGCGCCCGTCGCCCAGCACCTCGGCGACCGCCCTCGCGATGCGCGGCGACGCGGCGCGACGCGGCACGGCGAGGCCGGCGCCCCGCTCCGTGACCCGTACGGCGTTGTCGACCTGATCTCGTCCGTGGTGCAGGATCACGAGCGGGCGGCCCGCCGCGAGCGCCTTCATGACGGTGCCGTGCCCGCCGTGCGTCACGACGACGCTCGCGGCGTGCATCGCCGCGGCATGCGGGGCGGATGCCTCGACGACGACGTTCTCGGGAGCCCGGAGCTCACCGGGCTCGATCGAGGGCCCCGTCGTCACGAGCCCCCGCACGGGCAGCGCGCCGAGCGCGTCGACGATGCGCTGCAGGCAGTCGGCCTGGTTCTGGAAGGTCGACGACATCGCGACGAGCACGAGCGGCGCGTCACCGGGCGGCGGCGTCCACTCGGGGTCCGCCGCCCAGGCGGGATCATCGAGCACGGGGCCGACGAACCGCACGTTCGGGCCGAACGCACCGGCGAAGTCGAACTCGGCCGTGGTCAGCACGAGCTCGCGTCGCGCGCGGTGCAGCTGGTCCCACGTGGTGCCGATCGGGGCGAGGCCGTGGACCGCACGCACGTCGTTGAGCGTCGCGAGCGTGTAGCGGTCGAGGAGCCGCGTCGTGCCGCTCGACGCCACCCGGTCGCGCAGGCCGCCGAGCGGGCCGGTCATCGGCTTCAGGCCGGCACCGCCCGGCGGGCGCCCCGGAGCGGGCGCGATGTAGATGTTCGGCATGAGCACGTCGAACGGGATGCCTCGAGCCTCGGCGCCGATCATCGCGCCGACCGTGAAGAACGTGGTGACGACGAGGTCGGGGCGCGCCGCGTCGATGGCCGCGACGATGTCGTCGGCCTGGCCGGCCGCCGGGCCGGCGAGGTAGTGCTCGGCCATGCCGCGCGCCATCTCGAATGGATTGCGGATCGCCCAGTCGCGGTACACGCCGGCGGGCGCGGCGCTCCAGGTGCGGACGTCGGCGCCGGTGCCGCGGGCCGCCTCGAGCATGCTCGCGTCGACGATCGCGGTGACGCGGTGCCCGCGCTCGACGAGTCGGCGCACGACCCCGAGCTCGACCGGAACGGTGCCGCCGCCGTCGGCGAGCGCGACGAGGTACGCGTGCGAGGTGGTGGCCGGCGCCCGGGCGTTCATGGGCGCGAGCCTACGGGGGTGGCCGTGCCGAGGCATCCGGGCTGACGCTGAGCCGCGGCACGGCCCCGCATCACCCGCCGAACACGCCGAGTTCCCAGATCGAGTAGCCGTAGTCGGTCGTACGCTCGGTGCACAGCACGCGCACGTACCTGGCGCTCGTCGGTGCGAAGGCGGCCGTGTCGAGTCCGCCGTCGCCCGACGTCGTCGACCACGCCGTGCGCCAGTTCTGGCCGTCGTCGGAGAGCTGCACGTCGTACTTCTTCGCGGCCGAACGCTCCCAGTTCACCGTGACCCGGCTGATCGGCAGCGACTCGCCGAGGTCGACGCGCAACCACTGCGGGTTCACGCCCCAGTTGCCGCTCGCCCAGCGGGTGCTGCCCTTGCCGTCGACTGCGCGCCCGGGGGCGTAGCTCGTGAACGGGTTCCACTCGCTCGAGCTCGCCGTCGCCGGCTTGCCGGTGGCGAGATTCTGCGTGCTCTCGTGGTCGAGCGTCGCCTGCCAGGTCTGCAGGTACGACTCGGCGCCCGACATGAGGTCGTCGACGAGGGCCTGTCCGCCGCCGGCGAGCCGCAGCTGCTCGATGTAGTCGGGGGTGAGGCCCGAGTGCGCGAACCCGTCGGTGTTGATGTCGAACGTGCGCTCGCCGCTCACCTGCCGGTCGACCGTGGTGCGGCCGTCGGCCGCGGTGAACGGGTACGAGACCGGCACGGGCGCGGTTCCTCCCGCCGGGTGGCTGCCGACGCCGTTGAAGTCGAGGCCGAAACCGTAGCCCTTGCCGTACTGCTCGCGCAGCGCGGCGCTCGCGCGCCATTCGCCGAGGAAGCCCTCGGCCGCATGCGGGTAGCCCGTCTTGAAGCCGCCGAGCCGGTAGAGGCGCTCGGTCCAGGTGTCGTCCATCCAGCTGTGGCTCGAGAGCACGCCGGGGTAGTCCTCGGCCTCGAGGATGTCGAGGGCACGGCCCGCGGCCTTCACGCTCATGTGATCGAGCTCGATCATCATGCTGCGCGACATCGCCGCGCGCAGGGCGTACTCGCCGAGCGAGGTGAGGCCGCGGGTGTTGCACTGCGCCCCCGACGGGTAGGTGGGCGGGTCGGCGCCGGGCAGCTCCTCGGGCACCTCGGCGTTGCCGATCGGGTTGTCGTGCGCGGGCCCGGTGCAGGCTTCGGTCTGCCAGTACGTGCCGGTCGAGTAGAACTGTCCGACGTTGATGATCGTGCCCTGCGTGCCGGTGTCGAAGCGCACGCCGCAGAGCGCGTTGTCGAACTTGTGGCAGAGGAACATGCTCGACACGCCCATCGCCTTGAACTCGTCGAGGCCGCGATCGATGTCGGCCTTCGAGCACTGCGCGACGTCGAGGATCATCTTGCAGCCGAACGGCTCACTCATCTCGACGCCGATGACGACGGCGAGCCGGCCGCTCTCGATGACCTCCCGCGCCTCGTCGGGGGTCGTCACGATGCGGAAGAAGCCCTTGCCGGGGCCGCCGTAGATGCCGTCGATGTACGACTCCATCTCGCGCACCTTCTGCGCTTCGAGGCGGATCGCGCCCATCTCGTCGCACGAGCGGTCCTTCGGCATGATCGGCAGCGAGCAGATCACGCCGTTCGTGACGAGGTCGTTGACGAGCACGCGCTGGCCTGCTCGCCACGAGCGCTCGATCCAGGCGTAGTACGAGGCCTGGTGGCTCATCGAGGTGGTCTTCGGCCAGTCCTCGAACGTCGGCCAGCCGACCGGGTCGTGGTGGCCGTCGGGGTCGCTCGTGAGGTTCTCGAAGAGGGCGCCGCTGCCGTCGGGGTAGTGCTCGGGGCAGTCCTTCAGGGCGTCGGCGACGCCGTTCGGCGAGAACGGGGCGCCGCAGATCATGCGGCCGCCGAAGCCCTCGTTGGAGTTGAGGTGGGTGTGCGAGTCGATGAAGCCGCGCACTTCGCCGCCGGGTGCGCCGGTGATCGGGGCCCCGGTGACGTTGAGCTCGACGTCGACGGCCGGGCGGGCGGGGGCATCCCACCAGTTCTCGGCGGCTTCCGCCGGAGCGACGGGGATGGTGATGAGCAGTGCGCCGATCGCGGCGATGCCGAGGATGGAGCGGATGGAGCGTCGTCGCCGACGGTCGGCGAGCGGTGTTGCGGCGGATCTCGAGTGAACGTGGTGCGCCATGTGAGCCTCCTTGCTCGATGGCACGCAGCGTATTGTGGGTCGATCGTCCCAGTCAAGCGTCCCAGAGTATTCGCGTGGGGCTCGGTCGGCTCATGCAGCGGTGAATGCCCCGAGCACGACCGCGATCGTCGCGTCGGCTGCGTCCTGCCAGGCGACGCCGTCGAGCAGGTCGTCGGTCGCGAGCGCGGCGACGCCGTGCACCGCGGCGAAGACGACCAGCGCCTGGCGCTCCACGTCGCCCTCGCGGATCTCGCCCTTCGCCTGTGCCTCGGTGACGAGCGCCACGACCGCGGCCATGCTCGCGCGGCTGACCTCGAGCAGTCGGGGGGAGGCATCGGGGTGGTGCTTCGCCTTGTACATGAGGTCGAGGATCGCCGGGTGCTCGACCGCGAAGCCGATGTAGGCGAGGCCGGCTGCGCGCAGCCGCCCGTCGAAGCCAGGCTCGGTCGCGACGGCGGCCTCGAGCGCCGCGTTCATGCGCTCGAAGCCGGTGACGGCGATCGCGTCGAGCAGGGCGGTGCGGTCGGCGAAATGGCGGCCGGATGCCCCGTGGCTGACGCCGACGTCGCGCGCGAGCTGCCGGAGCGAGAGGGCGTCGAGGCCGTCGGCGTCGATCGTCTCCCAAGCGCGGGTGAGGAGCTCCTGGCGCAGGTTGCCGTGGTGGTACGCGCGTTCGGTCACCCCTGCACCCTATCCGAAAGTAGGCATTGACAACAATGCTGGCACTGTCTACATTTGCGGTTATGACCACCGACTTCACCGGAACCACCGCTCTCATCACCGGCGCGAGCTCGGGCCTCGGCTCCGAGTTCGCGACGCGACTCGCCCGCCGCGGCGCCGACGTCGTACTGGTCGCCCGCCGCGACGACCGGCTGCGCGACCTCGCCCGGCGCATCGAGCACGAGCACGGCGTGACGGCGACGCCGATCGCGCTCGACCTCGCGCGACCCGACGCCGCGTCGACGCTGCGGGCCGAACTCGAGGGGCGGGGCATCCGCGTCCAGACGCTCGTCAACAACGCCGGCTTCGGCATGAAGGGCGCCTTCGCCGAGGCGGATGCCTCGCGCATCGCCGAGCTCGTCCAGGTGAACGTCGCCGCGCTCGTGTCGATCACCCGCGAGTTCCTGCCCGACATGGTGCGCGACGGACGCGGTGCGCTCGTGAACATCGCGAGCACCGCGGCGTACCAGCCGTGCCCGAACATGGCGGTCTACGGAGCGTCGAAGGCCTTCGTGCTGAGCTTCACCGAGGCGCTCGCGTACGAGACGAGGAGCTCCGGCCTGCGCGTGCTCGCGCTGAGCCCCGGAGCCACGCGGACCGAGTTCTTCGACGTCGTGGGCACCGAGAACGCGGCGGTCGGCCGCTTCCGCACGACCGAGCAGGTCGTCTCGCTCGCCCTGCGTCGCCTCGACCGGCGCCGCACTCCCGCGAGCGTCGTCTCGGGCCGGGCCAACGCGCTGACCAGCAGGCTCGTCGGGTTCATGCCCCGAAGGCTCGCGCTGGGCGCCAGCGGGCGCGTCCTGTCGTCGTCGCGGTGACGATCGGCGCGTCAGCCCGTCGTGGTGAAGTCGCTCGTCACCGCACCGAACGGGAAGGGGAACCAGAGGCTGCCGCCCTGGTCGAGCACCTGCTGCACCGGCAGCATCCAGAACCACACCAGGCTGATGACGATCGAGCCGAGCGCGATCGAGATGATGACCACCCGGGTGCGGTCGAGCGAGCGCAGCGCGGCGAGCGGATCGGGACGCCGCGCGGCGGCCCCGAGCCCGACGAAGAAGGCGACGGCCATCGCGGCGACCACGATCCAGCTCGGACCGAGCGTGTACGTCTGGCACTGCGCGGCGGAGACGTCGCCGGTCTGCGTCGGGCAGGCGCTGCGGCTCGCGTGCGTGAGCGCGCCGTAGACGATCGCGGCGAACGCGCCGCTCAGCAGCAGCCCGCGAACCCGGAGCAGCAGCATCGCCCACCTCGGCGGCTCGGACTGCCGAGCGGGCGGCGACGTCGGTGCGTTCGCGGGCGCGGCTGCGTCGGTCATCGGACTCCGTTCTGCGGTCAGCCCATGTTGGCAGCGCACCGGTTGCGGTCGCAACGGTTTCCGCCTGCCGGGATGACGGCGGCTCGCCCTACGCTCGAGAGATGACGACCGATCGCGACATCGCCCGCTGGAGGCTGCGATCGCAGTCGCTCGCCACGCCCCGCGACGACGCCGAGCAGGTCGTGCGATCGCTGCTCGCCCTGCAGGCCGAGAACGCCTCGCAGTCGGCGTGGGCGGTCGCGACGCGCACCTCGGCGCCCGAGGCCGCCGACCTCGCCGATGCGCTCGCGTCGGGGCGCGTCATCCGCACCCATGTGCTGCGGCCGACCTGGCACTACGTGCACGCCGACGACGTGCGCTGGCTCCTCGAGCTGACGGCGCCGCGGGTGCTGCCGGTGTTCGACCAGCAGCTGACGCAGGTGGCCGATCGCATGACGGCGATCGCCGACACGATCGAGCGGGTGCTCGGCGAGGCATCCGATCGCACCAGGGCCGACCTCGGCGCCGCGCTCGCCGAACGCGGAACCGAGCTCACGGGGCAGCAGCTCATGCTCGTCGTCGGCAAGCTCGAGATGCTCGGGCTCGTCTGCAGCGGTGCGCCGCGCGACGGCGAGCACACGTACGCGCTCATGAGCGAGCGGGTGCCGCCCGCGCGTCCGTTCGATCGCGACGAGGCGCTCGCCGAACTCGCGCTGCGCTACTGCACGTCCCACGGCCCGGCGACCGAGCGCGATCTCGCGTACTGGGCGACGCTCACCGTCACCGACGCGCGCCGCGGCATCGCCGCTGCCGCCGACCGGCTCGAGTCGTTCGAGCACGACGGGCGCACCTTCTGGCACGCACCCGGCGGTCCGCCCGCGGGGGCGCTCGAACCGGCCGGCCACCTGCTGCAGGTGCTCGACGAGATGTACCGCGGCTACCAGGACTCGCGTTGGGTCATCGACTCCGAGGGGGTCGTGCCGCGCGAGCGCGAGACGGCGATCGGCATGGCCCTCGTCGACGCCCAGCTCGTCGCGGCGATGAAGCGCACGGTCACGGCGAAGGCGGTCACCTTCGCGCTGCGGCCGCATCGGGCGCTCGACGCGCGCGAGCGGCAGGCGATCGACGACGCTGCCGCGCGCTACGCCGCCTTCCTCGGGCTCGAACCCCGCGTGACGTTCGACGCCGCCTGAGCGACGTGCTCAGGCGGTGACCCACGACGGGTCGGCGAACAGCTGCTCGAGTTCGCCGACGAGGCGCGCGGTGTGGAATCCGTCGGCCGACGCGTGGTGGATCTGCACCGCCAGCGGCAGCAGCGTGCGCCCGTCGCGCTCGACGTACCGGCCGAGCGTGAAGATCGGCGCGAAGTGGTTCGAGCCGCCGTCGAGCTGGAGCGTGAACCCGGTGAAGCTCGCCCACGGGATGCTCGAGACGTCGAAGCCGTTCGCGGGCAGGCCGCCCTGCGGGAACATCTCGGTCGCCGACGACGCACTCGCGAGCACCTCGGCCGCCGCGTCGTGGAACCGCGCGAAATCGGCGTCGTACGGCACCGACACCGCGGCGAAGGTCTCGCGCTCGGGGTTGAACACCGTGAACGCGGGCTGCACGACCGGCCACGTCGCCGGTGCCCCGTCGTCGGTGAGCGTCATGCGGAACTCGGGATGCCGGTTGACGACGTTCGCGATCGCCCAGATCTGCGCCGGATAGGTCTTGCGGGTCGAGGCGCGCAGTGCGGCGACGAACGCGGTCGCGTCGATCTCGACCGTCATCGCGTAGGTGCAGGGCACGCGGTGCCGGTAGTGCTCGAAGGCCTCGCGGCGGGGCCAGCTGTCGAGGTCGATCGGGGTGGGCGTCGGCATGCGTTCGATCCTTCCACGCCGACCCCGCCGATCGACGTCGCTCAGGGCGTGCGCCGCCGGAAGACGTCGAACAGCACCTTGAGCGTCAGCAGCCCCGAGACGATCACGAGGAGGTAGCCGAAGAGCTGGTAGAGCGTGAAGTCGGGCGCGACCTCCGGCCCGCCCTCGCTGACGAGCAGCATCGCCGCCATGATGCCGAACACCCCCGCGAGGAACGCGACGGCGACGAGGTTCACGAGATCGCGCACGAGCGAACGGTCGCGACGGTCGGCGAACAGGCGCACGTTGAACGAGAGGCGTCCGTCGGCGAGCGCCGCGCTGATGCGGTCGGCGCGCCGGGGCATGCGGCGCAGCATCGGCAGCAGGCCGCCGATCTCGTCGACGGCGGTCGAGAAGAGCGCCGACGGGCGCGTCGCCTCGGCGACCCGGGTCTTGGCGAAGCCCTCCGCCTCGGTGAGCAGGTCGAACCCGGGCTTCACGAGGCGGAGCGTCCCCTCGAGCGTGCCGATGGCGCGGAACGCTGCGGCGAGATCGCCGGGCACCGCGATGCGGTTCTCGGCGAGAAGTCGCACCATCTCGGTCACGACGGTGGCATCGACCGTGCCGCCCGGGCCGAGCCGGCGCGACATGAACGCCCCGATCCGCCGGCGCAGGGCGACCTCGTCGAGGTCGTCGGGGAGCTCGACCAGCCCGATCAGTGCGTCGCCGAAGCTGCGGGCGTCGCCGCGGTAGAACGCGAGCAGCACCTCCCCGATCTGGCGCCGGAGTTCGGAGTCGAGCCGCCCGATCGATCCGAAGTCGAGCAGCACGATCTCGCCCGAGTCGACGATCACGATGTTGCCGGGGTGCAGGTCGGCGTGGAAGACGCCGTCGTCGATGATCTGCGTCATGGCCGAGGAGAAGAGACGGTCGGCCAGTTCGGCGCGTTCGTCGCCGGAGCGTCCCTGCAGGGCAGCCGGATCGCTGAGCGTGCGGCCTTCGACGAGGTCCATCACGAGCACGCGCTCGCCGCTGAGCTCGGCGTGGTGGCGGGGCACGCTGACGCGCTCCCGCGCCGGATGCGTCGCGAGCGTCGCGCGCATCGCCGCCATGTTCGCCGCCTCGATGCGGTAGTCGAGCTCCTCGCGGAGGTTCGCGGCGAAGGCCTCGGCGAGCCCGCGTACGCCGAGCGACCGGCCCCACTCCGTCGACCGGTCGAGCTGGTCGGCGAGGCGCAGCACGATGTCGAGGTCGCGGTCGACGAGCGGCACGATGCCAGGACGCTGCACCTTCACGGCGACGGGCTCGCCCGACGCGAGCGTCGCCCGGTGCACCTGCCCGATGGATGCCGCGGCGAGCGGGGTCTCGTCGAAGGCACCGAACACGTCGCCCATCGGCCGCGGCAGTTCGGCCTCGAGCAGGGCGCGCACCTCGGCCCATTGGGCCGGGGGCACCCGCTGCTGCAGCCGGCTGAGCTCGGCGACGAACTCGGGCGGCAGTACGTCGCTGCGCGTCGAGAGCACCTGGCCGAGCTTCACGAACGCGCCACCGGCGTCCTCGAGCGCGGCCCGAAGGGCGATGGCCTGCCGGGTGCGCTCGGCGTGGCCGGCGGCCGTCGGCTCGGCGTTGGGCCGGAAGGGCACGAGTCCATGTCGAACGGCGATGCGCGAGATCTCGGTGTAGCGGCGGGTGCGCGCGGCGCTGCGCCGCAACGACGGCAGCCACTGGTCAGGCCGCTGGATGGATCCGGGCGGCACGATGATCTCGGCGATCACCAGGAACGCGACCGCCGCGAACATGACGATGCCGAGCTGCACCGGCAGGAGCGCGGCACTGTAGTCCTGCTTGCCCCAGACGACCTGCGACTCGAACCCGACCTCGGCGGCGAGGCCGACGAACCCCGCGATCACGATGCGCACGATGCCGACCCGCACGCCGAGCACGCGCCGGACGAACGCGGTCAGCACGGCGAGGAAGAGCAGGGTGAGCGCGATCATGAGCGCCACGTTGAGCAGCACGTCGCCGACGTCCATCCCAGACTCCCGCCTGCGGCCGGGCGGCCGCCACCGCTCACGCTAGCCAACGCGGCGCGAAGCCGGCGCTGCACACGGCGTGGGACTCAGTCGACCATCGAAAGTTGGACCCGCAACGCCGCGTTCGCACGTTGACGAACGGTCGACGCGAGTCGTCGGAACATCCGGGGCGCGCAGGCACCGTCGGTAGACTCGACGCCGGCTCGAGGCATCCGTCTCGCCATTCGGCCGCAGCGCGCCGAACGCACCCCGACCCCCGAAACCGAGGACCCACGTGAGCCTGATCCGCCTGAACGACGTGAGCATCGAGTTCGACGGGCGGCCCGTGCTGAAAGAGGCGTTCCTGAAGCTCAAGAAGGGCGACCGCGTCGGGCTCATCGGCAAGAACGGCACCGGCAAGTCGAGCCTGCTCGAGGTCGTGCTCGGCCGCCACGAGCCGTCGGGCGGCACGCGCGACGTCACGCTCGGCACGACGATCGGGTACTTCTCGCAGTTCTCCGAGCTCGACGGCGAGCAGAGCATCCAGCAGACCCTGAGCGCCCACTTCGCCGACGTGCACGAGACGCAGGCCCGTCTCGACGAGATCGGGCTCGCGCTCGCCGAGCCCATGGGCGACGACGAGATGACGCGCCTCCTCACCGAGCAGGGCGAGCTGTTCGAGCGCATGGACCACATCGGCGGCTGGACCTACGAGACCACGATCGACACGGTGCTCACCCGGCTCGGCTTCGACGACGAGCGGCGCGCCCTGCCGGTCGATCGGCTCTCGGGCGGATGGCGAAACCGGGCGGCGCTCGCGCTCATCCTCGTGCAGGCGCCCGACGTGCTGCTGCTCGACGAGCCGACGAACTTCCTCGACCTCGACGGTGTCAAGTGGGTCGAGAACTGGCTGCAGACGTTCGCGGGCGCCGTGCTCGTCGTGTCGCACGACCGGCAGTTCCTCGACGGCGTCGTCGACCGAATCATCGAGATCGAGAACTATCGACTGCAGGAGTACGAGGGCGACTACTCGGCCTACGTGCACGCCAAGCAGTCGCGGCTCAAGATGCTCGAGAAGCAGTTCGCGCACGAAGAGGAGCTGCTCGCGTACGAGCAGGCCGCCGCGTCCGCCCGTCGCGAGGCGGCGCGCAACCCGTCGAACGCCGTCGCGCGCCGGCTCGCCGACATCAAGAAGCGGCAGGCGCCCCGCCCCATCGACCAGATCATCACCTCGATCTACGACGGGCTCAAGGTCTCGAACGACCTGCTCACCGTGACCGGGCTGACGAAGGGCTTCGGCGGCGACCCGCTCTTCGAGGGCGTGTCGTTCGACCTGCAACGCGGCGACCGGGTCGCGATCATCGGTTCGAACGGCTCGGGCAAGTCGACCCTGCTCGACGTGCTCACCGAGGATGCCGCGGCCGACGCGGGCTCGGTGCGCTGGGCGAAGGGCGCGCGGTTCGTGTCGTACAACCGGGTCTACGCCGAGCTCGACCTGACCGACACCGTGGGCCACGCCGTGAACGCCTACCCCGACTCGCTCGCGTTCACGGCGACGAAGAAGAGCGTCGCCCGGTTCCTCGCGATGCTGCAGTTCTCCGACGCCGACCTGCAGCAGAAGATCGGCAACCTCTCGGGCGGCCAGCGGGCGCGCGTGGCGATCGCCCAGTGCCTGCTCTCGGGTGCGGCCGTGATCGTGCTCGACGAGCCGACGAACCACCTCGACATCACCTCGACGCAGGTGATGGAGCGCGCGCTCACGCACTTCCCGGGCGCCGTGGTCGTGGTGTCGCACGACCGGTTCTTCGTCGACAAGCTCGCCGACCGCCTGCTCGTGTTCGAGGGCGGCGGGCGCGTCGTCGAGAAGCCCGCGACCGGAGCGCTGTAGGGCCGGCAACCCACGGCGCCCGCGGCCGTCGACCGGGGCACCGCCCGCGATGTCGGCCGCGACACGCAACGGATTCACCGCCAGCCGCCAGGCGCCGCCCGCCGCCGCCCGGCACCCGGGGCACACGAGAAGCGCGCCCGCGGTCACTCGGGCCGGTTGCCCGCCTCGCCGTTGATCGTGAACGGCGTCGTGACGCCCTCGTACATGACATGCGCGACGAGCCCGTCGACCGCGTGGGGGAGCGTGTGGCAGTGGTCGCTCCAGATGCCGGGGTTGTCGGCGACGAAGGCGAGGTCGTACGTCTCGCCGGGGTGCACGTCGAGGGTGTCGACGACCCACGGGCTGCCCGAGGCGGCGACCCCGTCGCGCGCGAGCACGACGACGTGGTGGCCGTGCAGGTGCATGGGGTGCACGTCGCCCGAGTCGTTGCGGACGTGCATCGCGACGACGTCGCCCTCGGCGACCTCGAACATGGGCACGTCGGGGAACATGCGGCCGTTGATCGTCCAGAAGTTGCCCGGGCGGCCGTCGATGATGCCGAACCGGCGTGAGATCACGTAGTCGAAGCTGCGGTCGGGCGAGGCCGCGTCGAAGGTGAGCGGCTCCGGCGTTCCGTAGGCGAGCAGGTCGAGGGTCGTCGACGGCTGGCGAACCGGCGGGGCGGATGCCTCGGCGGACGCGTCGCCGATGACGATGCTGCGGGCGCCGCCCACGTGCAGCCGCACAGCGCCGCGGTCGGGCGCCCGCACCGCGACATCCACCCTGCCGCCCGCCGGTACGAGCACGCGCTGCCCCTCGATCTCGCCGGGCTCGTGCACGTCGTGGCCGTCGACGGCGACGACGCGGAACGGTGCTCCCGCCCACACGGCGGCGGTGCCCTGGTCGGTGTTCACGACGCGCACCCGCACCGCCGAACCGGGCGGCGCCGAGACGCGCTCGTCGGCGACGCGGCCGTTCAGGGTGTGCTGGCCGCCGTAGATGTGCAGCAGCGCGGTGACGTCGATCGGCGAGCCGTCGGTCGGCGCGGCGATCCGCCCGTCCGGCTCGGCCGGTTCGATCACGATCGCGCCGAGCAGTCCCCGCTCGACCTGCACGTGCGACACCTGGTGCGAGTGGTACCAGTAGGTGCCGGCGTCGGCCGCGACGAACCGGTAGACGTGGCGGCCACCGACGGGCACGGCGTCCTGCGTGATGCCCGCGACGCCGTCGGCGGCGTTCGGCACGTCGATGCCGTGCCAGTGCAGCGTCGCGCCGTCGGCCACCGATTCGTTCACGAGCACGACCTCGACGAGGTCGCCCTGCCTGGCGCGGATCTCGGGTCCCGGTGACGTGCCGTTCACCGTGTAGCCCTCGATCGACCGGCCGCCGGGCACGTCGACGGTGCCCTGCCGGGCGACGAGTTCGACGCGCACGTCGGCCGGGCGGTCGGGGTCGGCGGCGAGGTCGGTCACGCTCACGGTGTCGAGCAGGCCGGATGCCTCGGCGGCGCCGCCCGCCGCGGCGCCCTGCCCGCCGTGGCCCACGTGCCCGGCTCCGCCGGTCGTACCTCCCGAGCCCATGCCCATGACGGAATACTCGCCCAGCAGCGTGGAGCTCCACGCGAGCGCACCGGCGCCGAGCGCGGTCGCGACCGCGACGCCGACGACGGCGCACCGCAGGAGGTCACGCCGCGACGGCATCGGTGCTCGCCCCCTCGGAGCGAGACCCCGACGCGGCGTCGGCACTCGCCCGATCGGCCAGTCGCGCCCGGCGCACGCGCAGCGCGGCGACGGAGGCCGCCACCACGATCGCGAGCGCGTTCGCCCCGTGGATGAGTCCGAGGTAGGGCGAGCCGACGATCGCGAAGCCGAGCGCCACCTGCAGCGCCACGAGCCCGAGCGTGAGCGCCGCCCACAGCTTCGCCCCGCGCACGCGCACGAAGAACGACACGATCACGAGGGCGAGCGCCACGAGCGGGATCAGCAGGCCCCCGACGAGCCCGTGGATCATGAAGCCGAGTTCGCCGACGCCGCCGGCCTGGAAGCTCTCGAGCAGCGCCTTGTCGACGACGCCGCCCTCGGCGATGAGATTGAGCATGCCGCCGAACGCGAACGCGATCGCCGCGGCCTGCACGACGACGGCGCCCGCGACGGTCCAGGCGAGGCCCGAGTACAGCTTGCGCATGATGCCTTCTCCTTCGTGCGGCGCCGGTCCGCGGCATCCGCTCGCCTTCGACGGTCGCGGAGTCCGGTCGGCGCCGGAACACGGCGGGCCGGATGCCTCGTGGCGGTGCACCGCACGCCGGATGGAGGCTGGCCCCCAAGGGCGGGTACGGACCGCCCCCTCCCGCGCGATGCCCGACAGGAGGACGATGGAACCGTGAACCGCAGGTGGGTCTGTCTCGCGACGCTCGGCCCGATCGGGGTCGCCGCGCTCGTCTACATCGTCGTGCAGCGCGGCTTCGTCGAGGCCGACGCCGACCACGGGCTCGCATGGCCCATCCTCGGAGCCGTGCCGCTCTTCGTGCTGGGCCTGTGGCTGCTCACCGTCTCGAGGTCGCGCACGGCGGTGCTCATCGCGCTCGCGGCGACGGCCATCCTCGTCGGGTCGGCATACGAGACGTTCGTGCAGCGCAACATCGAGCTCATCGTGGAGCCGTGGTTCCCGCTGTTCAACATGATCGGCCTGACGGCCGACGCGGCCGCCACGTCGGCGTTCCTCATCGTCTTCGCGACGTTCCCCGACGGCGTGCCCGAGCGGCGCTGGCAGCGCGTCGTCGTCGCCTTCCTCTGGATGCCGATGCTCGTGGGACCGCTGACGCTGCTCACCTCGCCGCACCTCGTGATGTCGCCCTACATCGGCATCTCGGGCGACGGCATCCCGAACCAGTACGCCGTGCCGTGGCTCGAGTGGGCGGCGCCGTTCGTGTACGCGGTCTTCGTCCAGTCGTGGCCCGCGGTTCTCCTCGCTCTCGCGGTGCTCGGCTCGCGTGCGCTGTTCGGCGCGCCCGAGGTGCGTGCCCGCACTCGATCGATGGCGATCACCGTCGTGGCCTCGGCTGCGGCGTTCCTCCTGTGGCCGGTGCTGCCGTGGCCCGGAGTCGGCGAGGTGATCGTCTACGCGACCCTCATCGCCATCCCGATCGTCGCCGTGCACGGCATCTTCCGCTACGGCGCCTTCGACGTCGCCCCCGACGACCGCGGGCGAGCCGTCTCGCGTTCGTCGAACCTGCTCATCACGGTCTTCTACGGCATCGCGGTCGCGACGCCGGCGATCCTGCTGTCGGGTCGGCTGCGCGTCGTGCCCGCGGTGCTCATCACCGCGCTCGTCGCGATCGCGCTGCTGCCGGTGCGCACGTGGATGCAGCGCTGGATCCACCGCAGGCTCTTCGGCGACCGCGAGCGGCAGTTCGAACTGCTCAGCGAACTGGGTGCGCGCCTCGAGGAGGCGGGCGAGCCCCGCGACCTCCTGAACCGGCTCGCCGAGGCGGTGCGCGACGGCCTCGATGCCTCGTGGGTGCGCATCCGGCTCGCGTCGGGCGACGGCGGGCTCGCCGCGGAACCGCTCGGCGTCGCCGGCGAGGACGGGGGAGCCGCCTCGCCGGCGCTCGCCGCCGAGCTCGTCCGCGGCGACGAGACCCTCGGCAGCATCGAGGTCGGGCCGCGCCATCACGGCGACTACAACGACGCCGAGCGCGCACTGCTGCGCACGGTCGCCGGCCAGGCCGCGGCATCCGTGGCGAACGTGCGCCTCACGGCGCAGCTCGCGGCGCAGCTCGAAGAGCTGACCGCCTCGAGGGAGCGGCTCGTGGCTGCGCAAGACGACGAGCGCCGGCGTCTCGAACGCGACCTGCACGACGGCATCCAGCAGAACGTGGTGGCGCAGATCGCGGGGCTGCGCCTCGCCCGCAACCGGTTGGAGCGCGGTCAACTCACCCCGGCCGAGCTCACCGAACTGCAGGACCAGGCCCGCGAGACGCTCACCGACCTGCGGGAGCTCGCGCAAGGGATCCACCCGCCCGTGCTGAGCGACAACGGGCTCGTCGCCGCCGTCGAGTCGGGTGTCGCGCGGTACCCGATCGCGCTCTCGGTCGACGCCGACGCCGCGGTGCGCGCCGAGCGGTACCCCGAGGATGTCGAGACGACCGCCTACTACGTCGTGCGCGAGGCGCTCGCGAACACGGCGAAGCACGCCGACGCGATGCACGCGACGGTGGTGCTCGCACGGTCGAACGGGCATCTGCGCATCTCGATCAGCGACGACGGTCGCGGCATCGGGGCGCCGGCGGGCGGCGCGGAGCCGGTGTCGCACGGCGGGCTCGCGAACATCCGGGACCGGGTCGCCGCACTCCGGGGGACGGTGCGCGTGTCGGCACGCGAACCCTCCGGCACGACCGTGCTCGTGGAGCTGCCGGTCGACGGGGTGGCCGGCGAGGAGCCGCCCGCGGCGCAGGGAGGCGCGCATGGATGACCCGGGCGTGCTGCGCGTCGTGATCGCCGAGGACAACTACCTCGTGCGCGAGGGGCTGCGGCGCCTGCTCGAGGACTCGGGCGAGGTCGACGTGGTCGCCGCGGTCGGCAACGCCACCGAGCTGCTCGATGCGGTGCGCCGCCTCGCGCCGCATGCGGTGCTCACCGACATCCGGATGCCGCCGAGCCACCACATGGAGGGCATCGAGGCCGCGCACGCCATCCGTGCGTCGTCGCCCTCGACCGGGGTGGTCGTGCTCTCGCAGCACGCCGACGAGAGCTACGCGCTCGCCCTGTTCGCCGACGGCTCGGCCGGCCTCGGCTACCTGCTGAAGGATCGCATCGGCGACCTCGAGGACCTCGTGCACGCGCTCCGAGAGGTGTGCACCGGCGGTTCGGTGATCGACCCGCAGATCGTCGACACCCTCGTGCGCCGCCGCACGGCGTCAGGGGCATCGAGCCCGTTGGCGCGGCTCTCGGCCCGTGAGCTCGAGGTGCTCCGCGAGATGGCCGCGGGAAAGACGAACGCCGGCATCGAGCAGTCGCTGTTCCTCTCGACCTCGACCGTCGAGAAGCACGTGAACGCGATCTTCACGAAGCTGCGGTTGCCCGAGTCCGGCGTGCACCGGCGGGTGGCGGCGGTGCTCGCCTTCCTGAAGAACGACGGCGCCGGGGGCGCCGACGAGGGCCGGGATCGGTGAGTCCGGGCTCAGCCGCCGCGCCCGACGGCTACTTCGCGGGCGCCGGCGCATCCGCCTGGGCCGAGAGCCACTCGGCGAACGTCAGGGTCGACAACCGGGCGCCGGGGCTCTCGGGCACGAGCTCGGTGCCGCGCAGCTTCGTGCCGAAGTAGGGCGCCTCGGGGTCGCCGACGACGATGCGCGCGTCGCCCTTCGCGGCGAGGCCGGCGCGGACGAACTCGTCCTGGCCGATGCGCTCGGGCCCGCCGATCTCGAGGGTGCCGTTCAACGGTGCGCCTGCGGCGACGCGGGCGACCGCTGCTGAGACGTCGGCGGCGGCGATCGGCTGCATCAGCCCCGTCGACAGGGTCGCGACGCCGTCGACGGTCGCCTCGTCGGCGATGCGGGTCGCGAACTCGAAGAACTGCGTGGCCCGCACGATCGAGTACGGCTGTCCCGACTCCTCGATGAGGTGCTCCTGCGCCACCTTGGCGCGCAGGTAGCCGCTGTGCGGCAGGCGCTCGGCGCCGACGATCGAGAGCGCGACGTGGTGGCCGACGCCCGCTCGGCGCTCGGCCTCGAGCAGCGTGCTCGTCGAGGTCGTGAAGAAGGCGAGCACGTCGTCGTCGGCGAACGACGGCGAGTTCGAGACGTCCACCACGACATCGGCGCCGGCGAGCGCCGCGGCGACACCCTCGCCCGTGATGGTGTTCACGCCCGTGCCTGGCGAGGCGGCGACCGCTTCGTGTCCGTGCTCGGCGAGCAGTTCGACCACCTTCGAGCCGATGAGGCCCGTTCCTCCGATGACGACGATCTTCATGACTGGTGCCTTCCGTCCCGGGCTGCGGCCGATCCGCCGCCCTCACACAGCTCTGACCGGACAGGCCGCGCGGTTGTGACGGAATCGACGGAATCGGTCGATCGCGTCGGCCGGCCGTCGACCGCGCCGTTCACCGGACCGTCGGCCGGCCGTTCCAGTGGGCGAGCTTCGACGGCGCCGTCGACAGCCAAAGCCCGTCGATCGCGTCGCCGCCGTCGACGCCGAGCACGCCGATCACTTCGCCGTCGACCTGTCGCAGCACGAGTCCCGGGCAGCCGTTGACCTGCGACGCCTCCAGCGAGGCATCCACCCCGTTCGTCAGCCGCTCGACGAGGGCGCGCACCACGCTGCCGCGCCCGACGAGTTCGCCGCCCGTCTCGTCGCCCGTGTCGACGACGAGCCGCACGTCGCGGTGCAGGCAGGCCGTCAGCGCGACGTCATCGCCCGTTCGCAGCGCGGCGAGAAGCCGGACGGCCGGTTCACGAGGCGGCACGGGAAGCCACCGCGCCGAGCTTGTCCGGGTTCATCATCCAGAGCACCTGGTCGATGCCGTCGCGACCCGTGACGATCGTGATCACGGCGAACGTCGCGCCCTCCTTCGAGAGCAGCACCGACGGCTGACCGTTCGTCTCGGCCTCGGTGAGGTCGACGCCGTCCCAGAAATGGGTGTGGAACGCGCGCACGAACTTCGCCACGCGCTCTCGCCCCACGACCGGCACCTTCGATGCGCGCACGACTCCGCCGCCGTCGGAGTACGACACGACGTCCTCGGCGAGCAGTCGCTCGAGCGCGACGAGGTCGCCCGTCTTCGCCGCGGCGAGGAAGGCGGTGAGCAGCCGCCGCTGCTCCGACGCCGGCACCGCGCGGCGACGGTCGCCCGCGAGGTGCTTGCGGGCCCGGCTCACGAGCTGGCGCGCCGCAGCCTCCGAGACCTGCACGATCTCGCAGATCTGGTCGTAGGGGTACGCGAACGCCTCGCGCAGCACGTAGGCGGCGCGTTCGGTCGGGCTGAGCCTCTCGAGCATGACGAGCACCGCGAAGCCGAGCGCCTCGGCACGCTCCGCGCCGAGCGTGGGATCGGCGCTCGTGTCGACGGGTTCGGGCAGCCACGGCCCGACGTAGGTCTCGCGGCGGGCGCGCGCCGACTGCAGCGCGTTGATCGCGAGTCGCGTCGTGGTGGTCGCGAGGAACGCCGCCGGATCGTCGACGACCGTGCGGTCGGTGCCCTGCCAGCGCAGCCACGCGTCCTGCACGAGGTCTTCGGCCTCGCTTGCGCTGCCGAGCATGCGGTAGGCGATGCCGAACAGCCTTCCGCGCACGCGCTCGAACGCGGTCAGGGCGTCGTCGAGGTTCGCCTCCATGCGGGCTCCCGTCGGTCGGAGGGGTGGGACTGCAGCCGTCTCGCTGACTGAGACCGGATGCCTCGTGCGAATGTGACGGCGTCGCCGGAATCGGTGTGGGAGACATTCCGGATGATACGTCGGGATGCCTCGGGCGCGGGCCCGAGGCATCCCGGCACCGGCGCGCGGCACAGCGTTCGGGTTCTCGCGGTCTTCAGTGCCATCCGTCCGTGACATCGACCGGGGTGCGGGGCAGGCTGGGGCGCATGGGCAAAGTCACGATCTCATTCGAAATGACGCTCGACGGGGCTTTCGACCAGATGGAGCACTGGTTCGACGAGAACGATCCGGGGCTGCAGCGCGCGAGCGACGAACTCGTGTTCGGCGCCGACGCCGTGCTGCTCGGTCGACGCAGCTACGAGTTCTTCCGCGAGTACTGGCCGGCGCAGACCGACGAACGGGGATTCGCCGCGCACTACAACGCGCTGCCGAAGTACGTCGCGTCGACGACGCTGACCGAGCCGCTCGACTGGAACTGCACCCTCATCGAGGGCGATGTCGCCGAGTACGTGCGCGGGCTCCTCGACCGGTACGACTCGATCATCTCGCACGGCTACGGCGATGTCGCGGCCGCCCTCGTCGATGCGGGGCTCGTCGACGAGGTGCACGCGGGAATCCACCCGTTCATCGTCGGCAACGCCGAGGACCGGCTGCGCTCGCCGCATCCCGTCGGCCTGCGACTGCTCGACACGCAGGTGTACGACTCGGGCATCATCGTGGCGAAGTACGCGCCGTTGCGCTGAGTTCGAGGCGACCGCGCCGAGCGACGAGCGCTGACCGGCAGAATGGGCGGATGCGCCTGCACGACGACGAACTGCACATCGACGCCGCGCTCGTCGCTGCGCTGCTGCGCCGCGACCGGCCCGCGTGGGCCGAGCTGCCGATCGTCGAGGCGGGCGCCGGCACCGACAACCGCATGTTCCGCCTGGGCGACGACCTGCTGGTGCGGATGCCTCGCACGAGTGACAAGGCGGCGTCGCTGCGCAAGGAGCGGGAATGGGTGCCGCGGCTCGCGCCGCGGCTGACGCTTCGCGTGCCGTCGCCCGAGCACGCGGGTGAGCCGAGCGGCGAGTACCCGTCGGAGTGGGCCGTCGTGCGCTGGATCGACGGCGCCGTGCCCGACGCGCACAACGTCGAGGACTGGGCGACGTTCGGTGCCGACCTCGCGACGTTCGTCCGCGAGCTGCACGCGATCGACCTGATGGGCGCCACCCGAGACGGCGACCTCAGCTGGTACCGCGGCGGAAGCCTTCGCGATGCCGACCGGTGGATCGGCGGCTACTTCGACGAGTGCCGACCGCTCGTCGGGCACGACCTCGACATCGACCTGCTCGAACGATGGTGGCGCGCGGCGGTGGAGCTGCCCGATTCGACGGCCGGCCACGTGTGGCTGCACGGCGACCTGCGCCCGGGCAACCTGCTCGTGCGCGGCGGCCGCCTGCACGCCGTGATCGACTTCGGCGCGCTCTCGGTCGGTGCACCCGACGCCGAGCACGCGGCGGTCTGGGACCTGCCGGCCGAGGCCCGCGACGCCTACTTCGCGGCGGCAGAGCTCGACGAGGCGACCTGGCTGCGAGCCCGCGCCTGGGCGATCGGCGTCGCCGTCTCGGGCGTCGCGTACTACTGGGAGACGTTCCCCGAGTTCGTCGCGGAGTGCCGGGCGCGGCTGCACGCCGTGCTCGCCCGCTCGCGCTGAGCCGCCGCTCCCGACCCGGTGGGCCCGCGAGGTCGGCGCCGGCATGGTCCGACCACCTGTGCCGGTTCCGCCTCATCGTGAGGGGGAACCGGCACAGCTCGAGTGGACGACCCGCGGTCGGACGACCGGTGCCCTTCCGCTCGCACGAGCCGAAGGGCACCGGTTCAGCCGGTGGTGTCGAAACGGCGCCGCGCGCCTGCTCGACCGACCGGAGTGCTACTTCGCCGCGTAGATGCCGAACTCCCAGATCGAGTAGCCCCACGTGGTCTTGCGGTCGATGCCCTGCATGCGCACGTACTGCACCGGGTCGGCCTCGTCGACCGTGAACAGGTCGAGCGCGCAGGTCGAGTCGTCGACCGTGCGGATCGTCGTCCACGTCACGCCGTCGTTCGACGTCTGCAGCTCGTAGGCGTTCGCGCAGGCCGACTCCCAGTTGAGGGTGATGCCGCGCACGACCGTCGGCTCGGCGAGCTTCACCTGCACCCACGAGTCGTCGCTGTAGCCCGATGCCCAGCGCGTCGACAGGTTGTCGTCGTTCACGTTCTTGGTGCCGAACTGCGGCACCTCGACGCTCGACGCGGTCGCCGTGCCCTTGGGCGCGACGTTCACGACGTCACCGGCCTCCCACATCGCGAGGGTGAACCCGATGCGGCCGTGGAACACGTCGAGCACGCCGTCGGCGATGCGCACCTTGGCCTTGCCCCAGGTGTTGTCGGCCGGATCGACCACGATCGCGGCGGCCTCGGCGGCCGTCGCCTTCGCCGCGGTCGCGAGCGAGGCAGAGGAGGCCTCGTCGCCGTCGATCCTCGCCTGCACGGCGTCGAGCAGCGTGACGGTCGCCTCGCCCCACAGGGTCGTCGCGTCGAGCCATGGGCTCGCGTCGGAGAGGAACGCCGGGTCGGTCGGTCCGCTCCGGATCGCGTCGGGCGCCTCGGCGATGGCGACCGCGTACTCGCGCAGGTCGGCGACGGCGCCGGCCTTGTCGCCGGCCTCCCAGCTCGTCCAGAAGGCCGCGATGCGGGCGTTCAGCTCGGGCGACTGCGGCTGCCACGGCGCTCCGAAGCTCGGCGCGAGGTGGTTCAGGTCGGCGAAGACGCGCAGCGCAGCGGCGGTCGAGGCATCCCCGTTCGCGATGAATCGCAGTGCCTGCGACCAGTTGTGCTCGGCGTCGTACGCCTCGTCGTTCCACGTGAAGTCGGCGACGCCGAAGATCGCGATCTTGCTCGCCGCGGCTTGGTTCATCGGGTTCGAGACGATGCCCGAGAGGTACTCGCCGAGGCCGGCCTCGCGCCTGTCGTACGGTGCGAGCAGCAGGCGACCGGAGGTCTGGCCGTAGTCGTTCACGGGGTAGTTGTCCCAGAGGAAGGTCGGACCGCCGAAGACCGTCGCGGCCTTCTGCGCCTGGGCGACCGTGACCTCCTGCGGCACGACGCCCTCACCGGTCCACATCACGACGACGTCCTCGTCCATGCCGCGCAGGGCGGTCTTGTAGCCCGAGTCGGTCGTGTTGTAGTACTCGGTCGGCACCATCTGCAGCGGGTACGCGCCCTCGTGGGTCTCGATGAACTCCTTCTGCACCCGGTCGAGGAACCAGGCCTGCGCGATGCCGGCGGTGCGGCCGCTCGGCGCACCGAACTTCGTGCGGTCGGCGTCGCAGTGCCAGCGACCGTAGTCGATGTCGTCGAGCGGGATGTTGAACGCCCGCACCCCGAGGTCGTACATCTGCTGCAGCTTGCCGGTGAGCGCCTGGTAGTCGGCGTCGCTCGAGTAGCAGACGGTGTTGCCGGGGGAGAGGGCGAACGTGAACCGCACGTGGTTGTCGGTCGCCGTCTGCACGAGGTCGCCGAGCTCGGCGAGCTTGTCGGCGGGGTACGGGTCGCGCCACTTGTCGCGGTGGTACGGGTCGTCCTTCGGGGCGTAGATGTAGGTGTTCGCCTTGACGTCGCCGTAGAACCCGAGCTGGTCGAGGCGCTCCTCGTGGGTCCACGGGTTGCCGTAGAAGCCCTCGATCGTGCCGCGCAGCGGCATCGACGGGAAGTCGCTCACCGAGGCGCCGGCGATGCGGTAGCCGCCGTCGTCCTTCGGTACGAAGAGCTGCTCGAGCGTCTTGACGGCGTAGAACTGGCCCGCCGCGTCGACGCCGCCGAGCGCGACGGTGCCGAGCGGACCGCCCGTGGCGTCGGCGCGGATCGCGTAGCCCTCTGCGTGGTCGGGAACGTCGGTCTCGCCGAGCGCGGCCTGGATGTCGCCACGCGATGCCGCACCCAACTCGATCGTGAGCGGGGCGGTGCCCGAGCGCTTCGCGCGCTCGTCGATGCGGTCGACGCCGTGGGCGGTGAGGGTGTCGCGCAGTGCGGCGAGCGCGGCGGCGTCGGTGCCGCCGTCGACGACGACCTCGACGCGCGCGGGCACGTTGAGGTCGGAGCCGGCGCGATCGATCGACTGCGGGGTCGGGCTCACCGTGGGCAGGGCACCGGCCGGTGGGGCCGCCGCGGCCGGGAGCGGCACGAGCACCCCGGCCAGGGCGACGGCGCACACTCCCGCCGTGGCCAACGTCTTGCGGATCGATTGCATCATTGCCTCCAACTTCTCGACGACTCTGTCTCTGGGTGACGCGGTTCGGGGCCTCGGATGCAGCGGCGCATGCCGCCGGCCGTCGGCGCGCAGCACGACGCATCGCGGTAGGGAACGCGCAGACGGAGCCGGAGTCCCGCGGCCAATCCCCGACCGCGGGACTCGCGCCACGGGAAGAAATCCCGAGCATCAGGCCCACTTTGTTGACTTAGTAAACTAAGTTGGTTCGAACCTATGCGATTCGTCGTCGAGGCGTCAAGGGGCAAGATGATCTCGTGCCCCCCGATGTCACCCGCGCGACCGCATCACGGGTGCCGCCCGCGACACACTTCGCCCGATCGAGGAGACCATGACCGTGAGCAACGCCGGCCCGCAGCGCAAGTCCGACCTCCTGCGCCGCTTCGCGAGTACGGGTGGACTCGACGCGCAGACGGCGATCCGCCGCGAGAACCTGCTGCGGGCGCTCGCACTGATCGCTCGCGAGCCGGCCCCGGTCACCCGCGCCGTCATCGCGCGCCGCACCGGGCTCACCTCCGCAACGGCGTCGTCGCTCGTGGCCGAGCTCATCGAGTTCGGGCTCGTCACCGAGACCGGCCCGGCCGAGAGCACGGGCGGCAAGCGCGCGACCCGTCTCGAGATCGACACCGAGACGCACCTCATCGTGGTCGCGGTCGTGCGGACCCGCGCGATCGACGTCGCACTCGTCGACCTCGCAGGGCGCACGGTCGCGAGCAACCGGGTCGAGCTCGCGGGAGAGGTCGAGGTCTCGGCGGTCGTCGACGCCGTGCGCTCGCTCCTGCGCGCTGAGGGGGCCGAGTCGCGCGTGCTCGCCGCGTGCGTGCAGGTGCCCGGCGTCACGGCCGACGGGGTCGTCGTCGACAGCGTGCAGCTGGGCTGGTTCGGCGTGCCGCTCGCGAGCCTCCTCGAGGAGGCGATCGGCGCACCGACCTCGGTCGTGAACGACGTCGATGCCGAGGCGCTGACCGAGGCCGCCGACGCTGCCGACGGCGCGATCCGCCTCGTCGTGCACCTCGGCGAGGGCGTCGGCGCCGCCGTCACGAACGGCGGCACCCTCATGGCCGGCGCGACCGGCCGGGCCGGCGAGATCGGTCACGTGCGGGTCGTCTTCGAGGGCGCGCGGGCGACGTGCCGGTGCGGCCTGTCGGGATGCCTCGAGTCGGCCGCCTCGATGAGCGCGATGCTCGGCGACGCCTACACCGACGAGTTCGACGAGCACGACACGAGCCTGCTCGCCTCGACCGCCGAGTCGCGCGAGCGCATGGCCTTCGGCGCGCGCGCCCTGTCTCGTGCCCTGCGCATCATGTCGGCGTTGCTCGACCCGCAGGAGGTCGTCATCGCCGGCGCCGCCCCCGCCCTCGGCCCGCACTTCCTCGGCACGGTGCGCGACGAGTTCGAGATGTACCCGGCCAAGGGCACCGCGCCCGTGCCGATCCGCTACGGCCGGCCCGAGCTCGGCCGGTACCTCGGCCCGGCGCGCTCGGCGCTCGCGCCGATCCTCGGTGACGCCCTGCCGCTGACGGAGCGCCCGGCTGCAGGCCTCGCCCCGGTGATCGGTGAGGTGCACTGACCGAAGACGTCGGTCGGGTCGGTCAGTCGTCACGTCTGTGCACCGGTCGTGCCGTGGCCGGCGGAACGCCGATCTCGTCGACGGTGTGTCCGGTGCACGGGATCGCGGTGACACGGGCCTGCTGGACTCGAGCGACCACGAACCAGCGCATCGCGTCGCGCAGTCGGCACCAGCCGACCAGGTACCACTGGCCGTCGGTCGATGCGAACAGCACCGGTTCGACGTCGCGCGAGGTGTTCGTGCCGTCGGCCGAGGTGTAGCGGATGCGGACCACCCGCTGTTCGGTCATCGCCTCCTCGAGCGCCGACCTGACCGCCCGCCGCGGCGGGGCCGGCGCGTCGACCCAGACGCGATCCGCCAGTCGTCGGGCTCTGGCCCGGGCGGCGGGATCGAGCACGTCGAGGATCTTCTGCATTCCGGACGAGGCGAGGTCGGAGTAGGGGGCATCCGGGGCGGCGGACACCGCAGCCAGGATCGCGACCGCCTGCGCGGGGCTCAGGCTCACCGGTCGAAGCGAGGCGATCTCAGACAGCCCGTAGCCGCCGCCGGGGCCAGGACGGGACCACAGGGCCGCGCCGCTGCGTTCGAGGGAAGCCAGGTCTCGCTTGATGGTGCGGACCGAGACGCCGAACTCGGCAGCCAGTCGGTCGGCGGTCGCACCGCGAGACCCTTGACGGCGCAACATCTCCGAGAGCGCATGCAGGCGTTCAGCTCTCTTCACCAGTGAATCATCCCAAATTCATGCCAGAAACAGTGACACCCAGCTGTCCATGCCGTCAGCGAGGGTGGGAGGCATGACGAGTGATGAAACGGAACCGACCATCTTCCTGATCCCCGGCCACTGGCTGGGGGCCTGGGCCTGGGACGACGTCGTCGAACACCTGCGTGCAGCCCGACACCGCGCCATCGCGATGACCCTGCCCGGGCTCGATTCCGAGGACGCGCAGCGGTCGTCACGGACCCTGGACGACCAGGTCGACGCGATCGAGCGTGCGCTGGCGCAGGAGGCCGCGACCGCCCACCGGTCGGCGGTGATCGTCGCGCACAGCGGCGCCAACGCGCCGGTGAGCATGGTGCTCGACCGGCACCCCGAATGGGTCCGCCGCGTGGTCTGGGTCGACAGCGGCCCGCTCGCACCGGGCAGCGTCTTCGCCCCCGACGCCCCCGCCGACCTCGAAGAGCTCGCCCTGCCCCCGTTCGAGGCGCTCGCAGCGCAAGCCAGCCTCGACGGGCTGAGTCCCGACGACCTCGAGCGTTTTCGTCGCCGCGCCGTGCCCGAGCCGGGGCCCGTCCTGCGCCAGGCCGTCACCCTCACCGACGACGCGCGCCTCGACATCCCCACCACGCTCGTGTGCTGCTCCATCTCGAGTGACCAGATCCGGGAGCTGGCCGCCGCAGGGCATCCGATGTTCGCCGAGGTGGCCCGGCTGACGCACGTCGATCTCGTCGACCTCCCCACCGGCCACTGGCCCATGTGGAGTCGGCCAGCAGACCTTGCGCAGGTCATCGCCTCGGCAGTCTCCCCGACGCGGTAGTCCGCACCGGACTGCCCGCCTGCCCGTCCGAGCTACTCCCGCGCGCGAATCCGCCCTCGCGTGAAGGGCAGCACCGGTGCGACGTACACGAGCGATTCCGGATGCCCCGGCCCGAGCCCGAACTCCGCCGACCCGAATCGCCACACCCGGTTGTAGAGGTAGACCCCGATCGTCGTCGCCCGGTCGGCCGGCACCTGCCAGGTGCCGACGCCCCACTGGCTCGGCTGGCCGCGCCCGCCGATGACGACGGTCGGCCTGACACCCCAGTAGAGCGCGAACCACGGCTTGTGCAGCGTCAGCTCGATGCGTCGGGCGGCCTGGGGAACCGGGCTCATCGGGTGGCGGCGGCGGGTGCGGGGGAGGCGTGGGTCACGTGGTGAGTCTAGGTGGAGGCGGACGGGCCGGCAGGAGGTCCGCCGCTCACTGCAGGTGCTCGAGCTTCTTCGGGTTGCCGATGCCGTGGATGGCCGCGATGCGGTCGCCCGCGAACTCGAGTGCGAGCACCGAGACCACTCGGCCGCGACGTCGCACGACGATGCCAGGCGCGGCGTTCACCTCGGCCGTCTCGAAGTCGAGGCCGCGCCCGCCGACGCCGCGCAGCAGTTGCCGCGCGACCGTCTCGGCGCCGACGACGACCTCGGTCGAGGCATCCGGATAGAAGCCGTTCGAGTCGAAGTGCCCCTGCGCGTCGCCCGCCAGCACCGAGATGAGCCCGTCGAGGTCGCCCTCGGCGGCGGCGCGGGCGAACCGCTCCGAGAGCCGTCGGGCGACGCCTGCGTCGACCGAGAACCGGGCGTCGCCGTGCGCGGCGATGCGCCGGCGCGCCCGCGACGCCGACTGCCGCGCGCTCGCGACGCTCACCCCGAGCACCTCCGACACCTGGTCGAAGCCGAGGTCGAACACGTCGTGCAGCAGGAACGCGGTCCGCTCGGCGGGCGTCAGCTGCTCGAGCACGACGAGCAGCGCCATGCGCACCGAGTCGTCGAGCGTGACGCGGTCTTCGGGCAGGGTGCGCTCGTCGGTCACGATCGGCTCTGGCAGCCACGGGCCGACGTAGGCGCGCCGCGAGTGCTCGTGCGCGCGCAGCCGGTCGATCGACAGCCGTGAGGCGACGGTGACGAGCCAGGCGCGCGGGTCGTCGAGCGGTTCGTCGCCGCGGGCGAGGAGGCGCACGTACGTCTCCTGCGTGACGTCTTCGGCGTCGGCGACCGAGCCGAGCACCCGGTAGGCGACGTCGCGCACCACGCGTCGGTGCTCGGTCCACAGCTCTGCGAATTCGGTCATGTCAGTACGACGATCCACCCGGGCCCGGTGTGACGGCAAGGGCCGATGTCACGTTCGCGAGGCCTGGATCGTCTCCCTGGTATGAACGAGATGCTCTCCGCACGACCGGCCGACTCACGACGGTCGGGCAAGGATGCCTCGGCCGGACCGCCCATGCGCCTGGTCCATGCGACCGAGCCGGTCGCCCGGGCGCTCGCCGGCCGGAGGTGGATGCCGATCTGGGCGGTGATCCGCCACCGGGGCCGCAAGAGCGGCACCGCCTACGAGACCCCGATCGCGATCGTGCCGACGATCGACGCCGCGATCGTGATGATCGGCCTGCCGTGGGGCGTCAACACGAACTGGGCGCGCAACGTCGTCGCCGCCGGCGGCGCATCACTGCGCTGGAAGGCGCGCGACGTCGAACTCGTGCACCCGCGCATCGTCGACGCCGCCGTGGCGCAGCGCCTCGCGAAGGCGCCCTTCCGCCGGGTGCTGGGCCGCTTCCCCGCGGCGATCGTGCTCGACCGGGCGGCTCCGCCGGTCGAGTAGGCACGCGGCGGTGGCCCGGCCGCCGCCGGTCGACGATCGACGATCGACGATCGACGAGGAGTTTTCGCCGTACCTGTCACACGCGAGCGCGGGCCGGTGTCTTACCTGCATCGACGGAATGTTCCGGGAACCGAACACCGGCCGTCGACCACCGCAGGAGGACACGATGACCACCCAGACCCGCATTCCGCCGACCGAGCTCACGGGTGTCTTCGGCACGGTCGTGAAGGTCGCGGCCCGCCGCATGCTCGGCCAGGTGCCCGACTCGATGGGCGTGCTCGCGCACCATCCCGCGCTCATGCGCGCGTCGATGGGCATCGGGCGCAAGATCGAGGCGCTCGACGAGCTCGACGACAACCTCGCGAGCTACGCCGTGATGGCGACGGCGGCCTACATCGGGTGCAGCTGGTGCCTCGACTTCAACTACTACAAGGCGCACAACGAGGGCCTCGACGAGGCGAAGGCCCGGCAGGTGCCGGCCTGGCGCGAGGCATCCGTCTTCACGCCCCTCGAACGCAACGTCATGGAGTACGCGGAGGCGATGAGCCAGACCCCGCCCGCCGTCACCGACGAGCTGTCGGCGGCGCTGCTCGACGAGCTCGGCCCGGCCGCGCTCATCGAGCTCACGGCGAAGGTCGCCTTCATGAACATGAGCTCGCGCATGAACCTCGCCCTCGGCATCCACTCGGAGGGCTACGCCGATGCGTGCGCCCTGCCGCCGCTCGCGACGAGGGCGACGACGACGGATGCCGCGGCCGAGGTCGTAGGCTCGGCATCATGACCGACGACCCGTTCGTCACCCACCGCACCCTGCTCTTCACGATCGCGTACGAGATGCTCGGCTCGGTGGCCGACACCGAAGACGTGCTGCAGGAGTCGTGGCTGCGGTGGAACGCCGTCGACCGATCCGAGGTGCGCGAGGAGCGCGCCTACCTCGTGCGGATCGTCACGCGCCAGGCGCTGAACCACCTGCGCACCAAGTCGCGGCGCCGGGAGTCGTACGTGGGCGAGTGGCTGCCCGAGCCGCTGCTCACGAGCCCCGATGTCGCGGAGGACGTGGAGTTCGCCGAGAGCGTGTCGATCGCGATGCTGACCGTGCTCGAGACGCTCGGACCCACCGAGCGCGCCGTGTTCGTGCTGCGCGAGGTGTTCGACGTGTCGTACGACGAGATCGCCGACGCGGTCGGCAAGACGCCGGCCGCGGTGCGCCAGATCGCCCACCGCGCGAAGACGCACGTCGCGGCCCGGCGGCCGCGGGTGGCGGTCGACCGCGCCGAGCAGGAGGCGGTGGTCGCCCGGTTCGTCGCGGCGATCAACTCGGGCGACCTGCAGGGCCTCATGGACGTGCTCGCACCCGATGTCGTGTCGGTCGCCGACGGCGGCGGCTTCGTGCGCGGCGCCGCGCCCAGGCCGATCGTGGGCGCCGACAAGATCGCCCGGTACCTGATCGGCGGCCTCGCGAAGCTCGGCCTGCCGTTCGAGGCGCGACCGACCTGGGTGAACGGCCAGCCGGCGATCCGCGGCGAGATCGACGGCGCGCTCGCCGGGGCGATCAGCTTCCAGATCGAGGACGGGCGCATCACCCGCATCTTCTCGATCGCGAACCCCTACAAGCTCGGCCACCTCGACGAGGAGGCCGAGCTGTCGCGCTGACCGCCGACCCCGGTGGTCGAGGAGCGACGAAGGAGCGTCTCGGGGCCCCTGCGCTGCCCGATCCGCGGGATGATTGAGGGGAAGCACTCGCCACCAGAGGGAGGCGATCCCCATGGCCTTCGACACCCCGAACGGCACCCGCGGCGCGCGCAGCCCGGCCGGCACCCGGCTCGAGCGGTGGGGCAACCAGCGCATGGCCGAGCACATCCGCCGCAAGGGCGACCGGCGCGGCAACAAGCTCGCGCTCGTGACGATCGGCCGCAAGACCGGGCGGGAGCGCGTGACACCCGTGCGCTGGTTTCCCGAGGGCGACGGCGCACGGTTGATCGTCGCGTCGGCGAACGGCGCCGCGAAGAACCCGTCGTGGTACTACAACATCGCGGCGCATCCCGACCGGGTGCGCATCGAGTTCGCGGGCAAGCGCATCGACGTCACCGCCGAGCAGCTGCACGGTGCTGAGCGCGCGGCGGCGTGGGCGCAGATCACGTCGACGGCGCACGGCTTCGCGAGGTACGAGCGCGTCACCGATCGGGAGATCCCCGTGATCCGGCTGACGCCACGCCGCACGCCCCGCACGGATGGCGCCGCATAACGCGCGCGGCTCCCTACGATGGGCGGCGTGGACTTCTCCTTCGCCCTCACCCCCGACCTCATCGCCGTCTTCGTCACGCTGTTCGTGCTCGAGATCGTGCTCGGCGTCGACAACGTCATCTTCATCTCGATCCTCGCGTCGAAGCTCCCGAAGGAGCAGCAGGCCAAGGCGCGCAACCTCGGCCTGACGCTCGCGATGGTGATCCGCGTCATCCTCGTCTTCTTCGCCGGCTGGATCATCACGCTGAAGGAAGACGTCGTCGAGCTGTGGGGCATGGGCTTCTCGGTGAAGGACTTCATCCTGATCGCCGGTGGCCTCTTCCTCGTCTACAAGGCGGTCACCGAGATCCACCACAAGCTCGAGGGCGCGGAGGAGGAGCACGGTGCCGCGCCGAGGCGCATCACGTTCGGTTCGGTGCTCGCGCAGATCCTGGCGCTCGACATCGTCTTCTCGCTCGACTCGGTGATCACGGCCGTGGGCATGACCGAGAACCTGCTCGTCATCGTCACGGTCGTCGTGCTCTCGTTCGGCATCATGCTGTTCGCGGCGCGCTTCATCTTCACGTTCGTGAACCGCCACCCGACGGTGAAGATGCTCGCCCTGTCGTTCCTGCTGCTGATCGGCGTGTTCCTGATCGCCGAGGGCTTCGGGGTGCACATCGACAAGGCCCTCATCTACGCGCCGATGGCGTTCGCGATCCTCGTCGAGGCGCTCAACCTCCTCGCCGCTTCGCGCAAGGCGAAGCGCGAGCAGCGCCGCCGCGAGCCCGTGCGGCTGCGGCCGCAGTACCCCGACGTCGACGAGTCGGTGGCGGTGGCCGCGGCGCTCTCGACGGGGGCCGGCAAGGGATCGGTCGGCCTGTCGGGCCGCCCGGTCGAGGGCGAGCAGGATGCCTCGGAGGAGCGCGCCGGGCTCGGTTGATCGGTCCGCGACGAGCGACTCCTCGTCTCGGGCATTCGCTTCCGAAGTGCAATCGAAAGGTTGCACTCTGTTCTGAATAGTGCAACTATCAAGTTGCACTATTCAGAACGAGATTCGGAGGTCGTGACATGCTGCTCGAGAACAAGGTGGCCGTGATCCACGGCGGTGGCGGTTCGATCGGGGGAGCGGCAGCGCGGGTGTTCGCCCGCGAGGGCGCACGCCTCTTCCTCGCGGGCCGGTCGCTGCCACGGCTCGAGGCCGCGGCATCCGCCGCCCGTGCAGCTGGCGCGGCCGTCTCGATCGCCGTCGTCGACGCGATGAGCCAGGCCGAGGTCGACCGGCACGTCGACGAGGTGGCCGAGATCGCGGGTCGCATCGACATCGCCCTCAACGCGGTCGGCTTCGACCACGTGCAGGGCCTGCCGATCGCCGAGACCTCGCTCGACGACTACCTGCACCCCGTGGTCGGCTACCTGCAGACGAACTTCGTGACCGCGAAGGCCGCGTCGCGGCACATGATCGCGCAGGGCGGCGGCGTCATCCTCACGATCTCGACGCCGGGCGCCCGGCTCACCGGTCGCGGGCTGCTCGGCAACGCGGCCCAGTCGGCCGGGCTCGAGGGGTTCTCGCGCGCGCTCGCGGGCGAGCTCGGGCCCGACGGGGTCCGCGTCGTCTGCGTGCGCCCGCACGCCATGTCGGATGCGCTCGAGACCTCGTACACGGGCGACATGTTCGGCCGCACCGCGGCGGCCGGAGGCATCCCCATCGATGAATGGCTCACCGGGCTGGCGGGCATGACGGTGCTGGGCCGGCTGCCGGTGCTCGACGACGTCGCGGAGTACCTCGCGTTCGCCGCCTCCGATCGCGCCGGCTCGATGACCGGCGCGATCGCGAACCTGTCGGCGGGGGCGCTCGTCGACTGAACCGGCACGCTCCTCGAGGGCACCTGTCACAAATCGGGCCGCTGCGGCGTCGTATGTGCAGAGGGCCTGAGAGGAGACCGACGTGTCGGCAACGCAGGAGCGTCGAACGGGATTCACCGAGCGGGCGGCAGAGCGGCTGGGCCGCACGACCGCGGGACGGCGTGGTGCGGCGTTCGTCGCGGAGCTGCGGGGTCGTGTCGTGCCGGTGCACTGGACGAACCTGTTCGGGGTGGTCGCGATGGCGTGCCTCGTGGTCATCACGGTGACGGGCGTCATCCTCATGTTCTGGTACACGCCGTCGAACGCGACGGTCACCTACGACGGGCCCTACCCGACGCTGCTCGGGGCGCAGGTCTCGGAGGCCTACGCGTCGACGATGCGCATCTCGTTCGAGGTGCCCGTCGGCCTGCTCGTGCGGCAGGCGCACCACTGGGCGGCCCTCCTGCTGCCGGCGGCGATCATCGCGCAGCTGCTCGTGACGTTCTTCACGGGCGCGTTCCGGCGGCCGCGGCGCGCGGGGTGGGTGCTGCTGTTCCTGCTGCTCGTCGCGGCGCTCGCGGGCGGCTGGAGCGGGTACGCGCTGCCCGACGACATGCTGTCGGGCACGGGGCTGCGCATCGTCGAGGGCATCGTGCTCGGCATCCCGTTCGTCGGCACCCCGCTGAAGGACCTGCTGTTCGGCGGAGCCTTCCCCGGCGAGATCATCGCGCACCTGTACCCGCTGCACCTCGCCGTGGTGCCGCTCATGGCGGTGCTCATCGCGGTGCGCGCCGCGCTGCTCCTCCGGCACCGCCCTCCGCGGTTCGCGGGGCCGGGCCGCACCGGCGTGCCGCTGCTGCCGACCGCCGCGGCTCGGGCGGGCGGCCTGCTCCTCATCGTCATGGGGGTGCTGATGCCGATCTCGGCGACGGTCACGATCAACCCCATCTGGCTGTACGGGCCCGCTTCACCGGCCGACGCCGGCGCCGGAAGCCAGCCCGACTGGTACACCGGGTTCCTCGACGGGGCGCTGCGCCTGGTGCCGCCGGGCTGGGAGCTCGTCGCGTTCGACCGCACCTGGACGCTCGCCGTGCTCGCCCCGCTCGCGGTCGTCACCGCCTACCTCCTGCTCGTCGCCGCGTACCCGTTCATCGAGGAGTGGATCCTCGGCGATCACCGCGAGCACCACCTGCTCGACCGCCCCCGCAACACCCCGACGCGCACGGGCGTCGGGGTGGCGGGCGTCGTGTTCTACGGCGTGCTCTGGGGCGCGGCCAGCGCCGACGTCATCGCGGCCGCGTTCAGCGTCAGCATCGAGGGCGTGGTGCTCGTGTTCCAGCTCCTGCTGCTGGCGGGCCCGGCCGTCGCGTTCGCGCTCACGCGGCGAGTGTGCCTCGGCCTGCAGCGACGCGACCGCGACATGCTGCTGCACGGGTTCGAGACGGGGCGCATCGTGCGCCTGCCGGGCGGCGAGTACGTGGAGGTGCACGAGGAGCTCGACCGCGACGAGCGCCGGCGCCTGCTCGACGTCGACCGGCCCGCCACGGCCGCCATCGCGGCGGCCACGACCGCACCGCGCGGACGCCCGCTCGAGCGGCTCCGTGCGCGCCTCGCGCGGGTCTTCTTCGACAGCCGCCTCGAACCGGCCGACCCGCCGCACGATTCCGTCGACAGCGAACGGGATGCCTCGGATCTGCGCATTCCGGTCGGGTGAGCCCGTTCGGGGTTCAGAATCGGTACATGGTCGAGATCTCGGACGACGACTTCGAGCAGATGGTCTCAGAGGTCTACGACGCGCTGCCCGACGAGATGGTGCGCGGACTCGAGAACGTCGCGGTGCTCATCGCGAACCAGCCGCCGGGGGAGCGGCCGCGGCTCTTCGGGCTGTACAGCGGGCGCCCGCTGAAGACGCGCGGGGTCTACGGCTACGGCGAGCTGCCCGACCGCATCACGCTCTTCAAGAACAACATGCAGGCCTACAGCCCCGACCTCGACGCACTGCGCACCCGGGTGCGCATCACGCTCGTGCACGAGATCGGCCACTACTTCGGCTTGGATGACGCGCGCCTCGGGGAGCTCGGCTGGGCGTAGCCCCCTTCGCCGGGGCGGGCGAGGTTCAGGTGGATGCCTCGGCCGCGTCGGCCTCGGCGTGCCGGGCGGCGATCTCGGGCTCGAGCAGGTGCCGCTTCGCGGCCTGCAGCGTGTGCGAGTACCCGACGAGCTCGTGCCCGACGACCTCGATCACGCACGAGAGCGACACGAGCCCGATGACCGTGACGAGGGCGGTGAGGTCGCCACCGGGTTCGAGGTCGATCGGCGCCCCGGCGTCGACGACCGTGGCGATGACGACCGCGGCCACGAGCGGCACGAGGTTCGCGATGAAGAGCGGCACGTGCGTGAAGTCCATGGAGTGCATCAGCACGCTCCAGATGAGGAAGACGAGCACGACCACGCACGCGACCGGCACCGCGAGCGCGAGGGTGATCTGCAGCAGGCTGAGCTCCTGGTGCTCGACGCCGACCGCGGCGACGTGGAGTCCCGCGCCGACCGCCGCGATCGCGCCGAAGAGGGGCAGGTGCACGTACCGCCAGCCCCAGGTGCGTTCGGGCCAGCGCTCGAGGATCGTGCGCGACGGGACGAGGTAGTACGCCCACCAGAGCCCGGCGGCGATCACGAGCCCTGCGGCGACGATCGCGACCGCCGCGATCGACCATCCCTGCTCAGCGACGAGAGCGCCGACGGCTGCGACCGTTCCGGCGATGACCTCGCCGATCGTGATGAGGGTGAGCAGTCCGAATCGCTCGGCGATGTGACCGGCGTTCCACGGCGCCCGACCGAAGCGGCGCTCGAGCACGACCGGCGCGATGAGCTCGGCGGTCGCGAGCACGACGATCGCGGCGATGGTGGCGCCCGTCGGGATGCCGGGGATCGTCGTGAGCAGCCAGCCGACCTGCGCGACCGCGATCACGGCCGCGTACGCGAGGGAGGTTCGCCGATGCGCCGGGTCCTCGCGCGCGGCGCGCAGCCAGAGCGCGATCAGCGGGACGCGCATGACGATGTAGCCGGCGACGAGCAGCATGTTGTTCGGGCTGGCTCCGTGCGCGGCATCCTCGAAGCTGACGGGCAGGCCGAAGATGAAGATCACGACCCCGACCATCTGCGCGACGACGGCGGCCCGCACGAGCGCGTCGTCGTTGTCGTAGGCCGACGAGAACCAGGTGAAGTTGAGCCACGCCCACGACACCCCGAAGACCGCGAACAGGTACGCGCCGATGCCCGGTCCGACCTCGCCGACGAAGAGCGCGTGCGCGAGCTCGTCGGCCGCGGCGGCGAACGCGATGACGTACGTGAGGTCGTAGAGCAGCTCGAGCGGGGTGACGGCACGATGCGGTTCGTCGGGGTTGCGGCCCCGCATGGGGCGCAGGCGATGCCTGAGGTCGAGCCTGAGCTGCGCAGTGAGGGACGGCGTCGTCATGGGGAAATGATGCGCCGGTGCGCGCCGCGCGTCGAGACCCTCGGCTTGCTCCGTCGGTCGAATCGCGCCGGCTAGGGCGTGATGTCGATGTCGACGTTGCCGAACGTGAACGGGATCGTGAAGGGCTCGCCCGGGCCCGGCGGCTCGAGCGGAATCGCGAAGAACGAGACCATCGTCAGCGCCGCCCAGGCGAGCGTGCCGGCGATGATGATGACCACCGCGCGGTCGATGATGCGCAGGGCGGATGCCTCGGAGCGGCCAGGCCGCAGCACGAGGGTCATCGCGACGATGACCGCCACCGCGATCGCGATGAACACGATGGGGCTCGGATGCAGGGTGAGGTTCACGCACGCCGAGTCGGCGGCGGCCTCTTCGCTCACCGCGTCGAAGCAGCCGCCCTTGCTCGCCGTTCCGAGGATCGAGTACCCGAGCGCGGCGCCCAGGGCCGAGAGGAGCATTCCCCGGATGCGGCCGATGATCGTCGCGCCCGGCAGGGGCGAAGCGACGCCGGCGGGTGTTCGGTCGAGCGTCTCGGACATCCGGTCTCCCTCGGTTCGGGCTACCGGCATCATGGCAGCGGCAGGCGCCGCCTCGCTACCTCAATTGGTGCTCGACCCCTGCCCGATGCCCAGCCACCCGTCGGGGCCTTCGCGATGCTGCTGCGAGGAGGTCGCGCCCGAGCCATCCTTCATCGCCTGCAGTTGACGGTCGACCTCGGCCTTCGCCGA
Source organism: Agromyces sp. NPDC055658 (assembly GCF_053618155.1). Lineage (NCBI taxonomy): Bacteria > Bacillati > Actinomycetota > Actinomycetes > Micrococcales > Microbacteriaceae > Agromyces > Agromyces sp. NPDC055658. The sequence continues at coordinate 39,621 of NZ_JBSHHD010000018.1, forward strand.
GAGCGTCGCGAGCTGCCGCTCGATGTCGGCGTCGGGGGCGGCGGTGAGGTCTTTGAGCGCCCCGCTGGCGAGCAACTCGTCGGTGGCGGCGGCGCGCGCCTGCATCTGCGCGACCCGATCCTTCGCCCGGTCGAGGCTGGCGCCGACGTCGTTGATGCTCGCGCCGATGCCGGCGACCGCCTCGTTCGCCTTCACCTGCGCCTCGGAGGCGGTGTAGGTGGCCTTGATGGTCTCCTTCTCGACGCGGAACGCGGCGACCTGCTCGGAGAGCTGGCGCTCGCGTTGCTGCAACTGCGCGGTCTGCTGCTGCAGCGCGGAGTACTGGTCCTGCAGCTTCGAGACCTGCGACTCGAGCAGCGCACGGCGCTCGAGGGCCGCCCGGGCGAGGTCTTCGCGCCCCTGTGCCATGGCCTCGCGGGCCTGCTCGCCGAGCCGCTGGAAGCGGGCGCCCATCTCCTGCCCCTGCAGGTCGATGCGCTTCTTCGCCGTCGCCACGTCGGCGACCGCCTGGCGCACCTGCTGCAGCAGCTTCACCTGCTGCTCGTAGCTGTCGTCGAGGGTCTCACGCGGGTCCTCGATCTTGTCGAGGGCCTTCTTGGTCTTGCTGCGGAAGATGGTGCGGACGCGCGAGGTGTTGTCGCTCATGGTCGGGTCTCCTTCAGGTCGAACGTCTGACGTGGTCGGCGTGCGGGCGTGCTCTGGGGGTGACCCGGCGGCCGGGTCGCGGCGGCGCGTTCTTCGCGACGGTTGAGCCGCTGCAGCTCGTCGACGCCGACGGCGAGGGCGGCGACCTCGCGTTCCATGTCGGCGTGCAGGGCGCTCAGCGTGTCGTCGGTGGAGCCGGAGAGACCGGATGCGACGGCCGAGCGCAGCCGGCGCACGAGCCCCGCGACCTGGTCGACACGATCGGCGGCGAGCGGAAGCTCGGCGGCGAGCACGGCCTGGTCGGTCTCGCTCTCGAGCAGTCGCAGCTGCAGGCCGAGCGCCTCGCCCTCGGTCTTGATGCGGCGGAAGAGCCGCGGCAGTTCGCCGTGCCCGCCGCCGCTCTGCGCGGCGAGGTCGATCGCGGCCTGTCCGCTGTCGAGGGTGTCGCCGAGTCGCACGCGCAGGGCGAGCACCTTGCGGCGCGGACCGTGGCTGAAGCCGGCACGGGTGCGCAGCGCTGTGGCGGCGACCGCCCTGTTGCGGCGGATGCGCCGGTAGACGGCTCGCACGACGAGCGCGACCGTCGTGATCGCGACCGCCACGAAGATCAGGAACGCGATGAAGATGCCGAGGAGGACCTCCACGATCACCACCCCCCGTCGGCATGGTCGTGGCGGTCGGGCGCGGTGCCGCGCCGTTCGAGATTCAGGTTCATGGCCCCCGCCTTCGTCCAGTTGCGAGGCGGCATCCTCACCGCATCGCAAACGCGATATAACGCAATTTACGCTCGACTCGGCCGAAGCCCTAGCGCTCCCTGCGAATTCGGAGCGTGGGCGCCCGTCGCGTTCGGGCGGTTGAGCGAGCGAGCCGCCCGCAGCGCACGCACAGTCGTGACATTCGTCTCTGCCGAGGCCCGACGCCGATTCGTAGCGTCGAAGGCATGAACACGACCGCACCAGCAGTCCAGCCGAACGCCGTCGCCGACCGCATCGGTGTCGACGCCCCGCCATCCCGCCGCCGGCTCGCACGGGCGGCGACCGTCGCCGTCGCGATCGTCCTGCCGCTCATCGTCTGGGTCTTCGCGGTACCGCTCGCCGGACTCGACCTCGTCGCCGGTTCGGGGACGACCGCGCAGACGATCACCCCGGTGTCGATCGTCGTCGCGGGCCTCTTCGCGGGTCTCGCCGCGTGGGGGTTCCTCGCGCTGCTCGAGCGATTCACCCGGCTCAGCGCCCGCATCTTCGGCATCGTCGGGTGGACGATGCTCGCCCTCTCGCTGCTCGGCCCGATCGGGGCGGGCGGGTCTGGGGCGGTGATCGTCGCGCTCATCGCGATGCACCTCGTCACGGGTGCGACGCTCATGGTCGGACTGCCGATCGCCGCCCGGCGCCGCCCGACCGCGACGGAGCTCTGAGTAGATTGGCTGACGGACCGAGCCCCATTCGGAGCCGAACCGGGATGCGTGACGTGATGACGACGATCGATGAACCGCAGCCGACCCCGCGGACCGCGGCGTGGCTCGCCTACCGCCCGGCCGCGTGGCTCGCGCTGATCGCGGCGCCGCTGCTGCTGGTCGCCCCGTTCGTCTCGGCGATCGTCGCCGGCGATGCGGCGCGCGTCGCGTACGTCGTGCTCATCGGCGTCGCGTTCGGATTGGCGGTCTCCCGCCCGTTCGGGGCGGGTCGTCGGCCGAGTGCCGCGACGGAGCTCGCCTTCGTCGCCCTGCTGCTGCTCTGCGCCGGCTACTTCTTCCTCCAGCAGGGCGGTCAGGCGCTGCTGTTCCCCCTGCTCGCGGTGGCCGCCTCGCTCGCCGTCCGCCGGCGGTGGGCGATGGGCGTGGTCGGTTCGATCGCGGCGACGGGTGCGCTCGCCGTGGGGTTCGAGTCGTGGTCGCTCGAGGCGGCCGTGCTCGTCGGGTTCGCCGCGTTCGCGGGCGGTGCGGGCAACTACCTCGTGCAGTACTACGTGGCGCTGGCCCACGAGCTCGATCGCACCCGCGAGCGGCTCGCCGTCGCGGCCGTCGGCGAGGAGCGGCTGCGGTTCTCGCGCGACCTGCACGACCTGCTGGGGCACTCGCTGTCGGTGATCGCGGTGAAGGCCGAGGCGGCGCGCCGCCTGATGACCCCGGATCCGGATGCCGCGGCCGAGCACATCTCGGACGTCGAGCAGATCGCGCGAGAGGCGCTCGGCGAAGTGCGTTCGGTGGTGGCCGGTTCGCGGTCGGCGAGCCTCGGCGACGAGGTGGCGAACGCGCGTCGCACGCTCGAGCAGGCCGGGGTCGCGACATCCGTGACCCTGCCCGACCGGCCGCTGCCGGTCGCGGTCGATGCCGTGCTCGGGTGGGTCGTGCGCGAGGGTGCGACGAACGTGCTGCGCCACTCGGTGGCGCGCGAGTGCGTGATCGCGGTCTCGGTGGTCGACGGCCGCGCGGTCGTCGAGGTCTCGGACGACGGGCCCGGGCGGGCTGTTCGCGCGGTGTCGTCGACGGACGCGGCAGGATCGACCTTCGTGCCCGGCAACGGGCTGCGCGGACTCCGCGAGCGCGTCGAGGCCGCCGGTGGCGAGTTCGCGGTCGAGGTCTCGCCGTGGTTCCGTGTCACTGCTGTGGTGCCCCTTCCCGGGGAGGCGGGACGGTGAGCGGGGCGACGACCATCCTCATCGCCGAGGACCAGCGCATGATGCGCTCGGCGCTCGCGACCCTGCTCGAGCTCGAGCCCGACCTCACGGTCGTCGGCGCGGTCGAGCGCGGCGACGAGGTGGTGGCCGCCGCCGAGCGCCTGCATCCCGACGTCGTGCTGCTCGACATCGAGCTGCCGGGCGCGAGCGGCCTCGACGTGATCGGGCCGCTGCGGTCGGCGGTGCCCGGCTGCCTCGTCGTCGTGGTGACGACGTTCGGCCGGCCCGGCTACCTCGCGCGGGCGCTCGCTGCGGGGGCGAACGGATTCCTCGTGAAGGACGACCCCGTCGAGCAGCTCGCCGCGGCGATCCGGCGGGTGCGAGCGGGGGAGCGGGTCGTGGACTCGAAGCTGGCCGCCGAGGCGCTCGGCGTGCGCGACAACCCGCTGACCGCGCGCGAGGCCGACGTGCTGCGGGCCTCGGCCGATGGGGCGACGATCCACGACATCGCCGAACGGTTCTTCCTGTCGACGAGCACCGTGCGCAACTACCTCTCGAACGCGATCGGCAAGCTCGACGCCCGCAACCGCATCGAGGCGCTCACGATCGCCCGCGACCGCGGGTGGTTGTGAGGAGCACTTGGTCGGTCGAGTAGCGCGGAGCGCGTATCGAGACCACCGCGCGAGCGGCGATCTACGTCATCGTCGAGCGAGATGATACGCCGCACGGGGGAGCCGGCCCCCGCGGCGTGCCAGCATGATCGGGCGCATGAGCGAAACGATCTTCACACCGGGAGCCGAGGTGGTCACGCCGCGCGGACGCGGCCAAGTCGTCGATGTGCGCGCGACCGCCTCGGGAAAGTTCGTCTTCGGGATCGAGGATGCCGATGGCGAAGTGAGCTACTTCACCGAGAAGGGGCTTCGGCTCGCGAGAACCTAGTGCGCGTGCCCTCTGACGGCTGACGACGAGGATGCTGCGACCGGTTCGGGCTCGGCAAGCGCCCGCTCTGCGCGCCACCGCACCGGCGCATTCGCGATGAACACCCCGGCGACGAGCACGAGCCCGCCGACGGTCTCCCACACGTTCGGGATCTGCCCCAGCAGCAGCGCCGCCGACGCCATCGCCACGACGGGCGCGAGCAGCACCCACGGCACCACCGACGCCGAGCGGTTGCGCGCGAGCAGCGCGTTGAAGATCGCGTAGCCGACGAGGGTGCAGAGCCCGGCCGTGTAGAGCGTCGACACGATGGGCCGCCAGCCGAACGCCGCGATGCCCGCCGCGATCGCATCGGGCCCCTCGATGAGCGCCGACAGGCCGAGTGCCGGCAGCGGCACGACGAGCGACGACCACACCGTCAGCGACAGCGCGCCGAAGCGCTTCGCGGGCGCGACCGGGCCGGCCTTGCGCGAGATGACGTTGCCGATCGCCCACGACAGCGCGGCGAGCAGGCACAGCACGACCGCGATCGCCGGCGCATCGCCGCCGCGACCGAGCGCCACGACGCCGAGCCCGACGGTGCCGACGAGCACGCCGATCGTCTGCATGCGGCTCGGGCGCTCGCGCAGGGCGAGCGCCGCCACCACGATCGTCAGCACGACCTGCGCCTGCAGCAGCAGCGCCGCGATGCCGGGCTGCAGCCCGAGCGCGATCGACGTGTAGAGCAGGGCGAACTGGCCGAGGCTCATGAAGAGGCCGACGCCGACGACGGTCTTCCAGCTCGCGAGCGGGCGGGGCACGACGACCACGGCGAGGGCCACGACCGCGAAGCGCACGGCGACGAAGAACAGCGGCGGGATGCCGGCCATGCCCCAGTCGATCACGACGAAGTTGAAGCCCCACATCGTCGCCACCAGGGCGGCCAGCAGCATGTCGCGTCTCGTCATGGAACCAGCTTCGCGCCGAGGCATCCGGAAACACCAGCGATCATTTCTGCGCTCGATTCGGTAGCATCCGTACATGATCGATCTCGAAGCCGTGGTCGCGCTGCGCGCCGTGGCCACCAACGGAAGCGTCGCCGCGGCGGCCGACGCGCTCGGCTTCACGCCGTCGGCCGTGTCGCAGCAGATCAAGCGCCTCGAGCGCGGCACGCGCGTGGCCCTGCTCGAGCGGGCCGGCCGCGGTGTCGTGCTCACCGACGCCGGGCGCCACCTCGTCACGTCGTCGGCGACCGTGCTCGCCGACCTCGAGCGCCTCGAGGCCGACCTGCACCTGGCCGGCGGGGTGAGTGCTGCCGACGGTGCGCCCCGCCGAGTCACGGGCGAGGTGCGCATCGGTGCGTTCTCCACCGCCGTGCGAGGCATCCTCGTCGATGTGCTGCCGCGCCTGCGCGCGGAGCACCCCGACCTGCGGGTGCCGATGCGCGAGAGCGAGCCGTGGGAGACGATCGCGCTCGTCGCGTCGGGCCAGCGCGACCTCGGCATCGTGCACCGGTGGGGCGGGGTCGCTCTCGCGATGCCCGATCACCTCGTCGAGACGCCCCTCTTCATGGATGTCGCGGACGTGATCCTGCGGCGCGACCACAGGCTTGCGCTCGCCGGGGTCACTGAACTGACGCCGGCCGACCTCGCCGACGAGGAATGGATCGCGACGTTCGACTCGACCATCTGCCGGCAGTGGCTGCGGCGCCTCTTCGACGGCGTCTCGAACGCGCCGCGGGTCGTGCACGAGTCGATGGAGTTCGAGAACCATCTCGAGCTCGTGCGGGCCGGGCTCGGGGTCGCGCTCGTGCCGCGGATGGGACGACCGGCTCTGCACCCGGATCTCGTGGCGATTCCGACGGTTCGCCCGGCGTCGACGCGCGGGGTGTCGGCGGTGCATCGGCGGAGCCAGGCGGACTCGCCGGCGCTGCAGGTGGTGCTGGATGCGGTGCGCGAGGTTGCGGCCGCCGGGCTCGGCGGTTCCCGAGGCTCGCAGCGAGAGAATGCCCTGTGACCTCTTCGAACCAGCCGCGAACGAACCGCAGCCGCGGCATCCTCATCGTCGCGTTCGCGGTGTACCTCGCGCTCCTCGCATGGGTGGTGCTGTGGAAGCTCGACGTGCCGTGGATCGGCGAAGCTGCAGGCCTGGCCCGGCCGATCAAGCTGGTGCCGTTCGTACCGGCCGGAGACGACGGGGCGAGCAAACCGGCTGAGCTCCTGATCAACCTCGCGCTCTTCGTGCCCTTCGGGCTGTTCGCCGGAGCCCTCGCGCCGGCCTGGAAGTGGTGGAAGACCGGCCTCGCCGCGCTTGCCACGAGCCTCGTGCTCGAGACGGTGCAGCACGTCATCTCGACGGGCAGCTTCGACACCACCGACCTCATCGTCAACACCGCCGGCGCACTCATCGGCTGGAGCATCTTCGTCGCCGTGCGCCGCGTCGCAGGCGAACGCACCTCCGTCGTCATGTCACGCGTCTGCGTCGCTGTCTCGGCCCTTTCGCTCGTCGCGGTGATCGCGTTCGTGGCATCGCCGCTCGAGTACGGCCCGCAACGCGACGTCGTCGTGGAGCGCTCGAACCCGACGCCGTAACCGGTGCGGGGCGGCTCAGCCCACGGCGCGGCCGTGCTCCGCGCGCTCGGCCGACAGCGATCATGGAGTGATGAGGCTCAAGCTCGCGACGCACGCGGCGACTCCTCCTAGCGCAAGCCCGAGTCCCACCCAAACCAGCGGATATCGGGAATCACGCACCGCAGCAATGATCCCAAACACCACACCGGTAATCGCAAGTAGCAAGGCGACAACGTAGACCAGTAGGGCTACGACAACGATCATCATCCAGATCCAGGTCATGTCGACGTCCGTGTGCACGTCCAGATACAACGATGCGATCAGGGCGGCGAGGAACAGCACGACAAGGGACAACGAGCCGAAGGTGACCGAAACGACGGAAACGGAAACCGGGCTAGCCCGAGTGGGCCCGTTTTCAACGACGTTCATTGATGAACCATAAGCGTCCGAACCTTTCGTTGGGCACCACCGAACAGTTGTTCAGTCGGGCTCGAACCGGGAGGCCGGCCAATCCGCGAGCGTGAGCGGTCTAGGCGGGATCGATGCGCAGCACCGGCGCCGATTCGCCGACGGTGAGGTCGTCGACGATGCGGATGCCGCGGGCGAGGTCGTCGACCGCACCGATGACGGTTCCGAACCGTTCGCGGTCGCTGCACACGGCTGTGACGGTCACGAGGTGCGTGCCGAGATCCCACGTGTACGTGGCGAACGGCGGGCGACCGCCCGGCGGAAGCGGCATGGCGAGCTTCTCGCCCACTCCGAGGTAGGTGCCGCGGAACTCCTCGGTGTCGTCGTACTCGATCGGCATCGAGGCTCGCGCGATGCGGATCTCGGGGGTCGCCGCCTGCACCTGGGCCATCACCACCAGCAGGTCGGGCTCGGCCTTCCAGACCCAGACGAGCACCCGCCCCGCCGCCTTGCGCATCAGGAAGGGCACGGCCTGGCTCATCGCCCACGCGCTGAATCCGCCACCGCGCTTCACGGGCTCGACGCTCGGTCCCTTCGCCTGCGCCAGCAGCATGCCGATCGCCTGCTTGCGGGCGCGACGGCCGCGGAATCCGAGGGAGTCGGTGACGGGCACCCACTTGGAGCGGTCGGGTTCTGCGTGGAGTCGGGGCACGCTCTCAGCCTAGGAGGGACTCCTGTGCGGTGGGCGAGCGTTGGCGTCCGCCCGGGTGGTGCCGGGCCGGGGTCCGCCGACGCGTCGTTCAGACTGGGCGCACGAGCCGCGCAGCGTGCGGTCAGGCCCTGCCCGGTGGCGCTGGGCGGGCGGCAACCCATGCGTCGCGCGAGGCGGGCGCCACGAACAGCACCGCGCGCGCGGTCAGGCCGCCCGACCGTCGCGCAGCTCGAATCGCGCCCGGCCGCCGAGCCGCGGCAGTTGATCGGGGTCGATGTGCGGTGGCGGAATGAACCACACCTCGCTCGGGCCCGCGTCGATCCTCCACCCGTCGCGGTGCACGCGGTGGTGGCAGAAGCTGCAGAGCATCACCCCGTTCGAGAGGTCGGTCGGGCCGGCATCTCGCTCCCACCAGCGGATGTGATGGGCCTCGACGTAGGAGATGTTCTGGCCGCACGAGGCGCAGCCGCCGTCGCGCTCGCCGAGGGCGAGGCGCTGCGCCTTGGTGAAGAGCCGGGCCGCCCTACCGAGGTCGAGCGGGAGGCTCTCGCCGCCGAGCACAGCGGGGATGACCTCGGCGTCGGCGGCCATGCGGCGCACGGTCGACGCCGGGACGGGCTGGTCGAGCCCGTCGATGTTGGCGTGCCCGAGGCCGCTCACGAGCGTGTCGAGGTCGACGCGCACGACGACCGTGGTCTTCGCGAGGGGCGTGAGGGTCTGGGTGCAGCCGAGTGTGTGGCGCGCGAGCGCGGCGAGTGCGTCGGCCTGGATCTGCGGGATCGAGCGGTCGTCGTCGACGACGGGCGCGTGGTCGCCGTCGACCGGCCGACGTCGGCGCAGCGCATCGCTCACGAGCGCCTCGATCGCGGCCTTGACCGGCGCGGCGCTCTCTGGGTCGAGCCGGGCCTGCAGGTGCACCATGCCGTGGCGGTCTTCGCGCATCGTCAACGAGCGCTCGGTGCGGAGTTCGTCGTCGCGGGGTTCGACGCCGTCGGGGTCGAGCCTCGCCTCGGCCTCGCGGACTCCGCGCAGGAGGGTCTCGAGCGGAACCTGCGCCGCCAGCTCGACGAGCGCCGCTTCGACGACATTGATTCGAGAGGCGTCGGCCCTCGCCCACGCCCGGTCGAGCATCGAGGTGATCGCGGATGCCGCGTCGAGACCGATCGCCGCCGTCGCGAGCGCAGCCGCCACGTGCGGATGCCTCGAGGGCGCCCGCTCGCCGCTGAAGGTGTGCCGCTCGGCGGTGGCGGTGCCCACCGCGATCAGCCGCTGCGCGTCGGTGCGCGATGCCCCGGTGGATGCCGCGATGAGCCGGGTCGGATTGTGGAACCCCTGCGCCTTCGCGAGCCCGGTCTCGCCGAACTCGGGCCCGGAGCGGCGCGCGACCTCGGCGGCGACCCGGGCGAGCACGGCGTCGATGTCGCGCCGCGTCTTCGCGAGGGCGTCGGTGACCCGGATGAGACCCGGGTCGCTCATCTGCTCGAGGTCGAACTGCGTCGAGCCGAAGCTCGCGCCCCACGCCGGCATCGCGCCGGTCCACGCCTCACGGAGACTCGCCACCTCGCGCTCGAGGGCGGCCAGCGCGTGCAGCGCGGCCTGCGCCGCGGGTGCGGTGTGCCCGGGTGGCGAGGTCTCTTCCATGGTTCAATCCTGTACCCACCCACTGACATTCGAAATCGCTTGAAATCAGTGATGATCTGGGATTCTGCCTGTGGATAATCGACGTACACGTGGCCCTGTGGAGGAGAAGTCGCGCGCCGTGGCATCCATCATTCGGCGTTGCACGCCGATTGCCGGGTGCGAGCGTCACTCGGACTCCGAGGCTGGTCAGGAGCGGCATCCGCCCGCTTCGGAGGCGAGTCGGCGATGATCGCATTCTTCGCCGCTCATCGGGTGCTCCCAGCCGTGGTGCCGGGCGAAGTCGCGTTGGTCACGTAACCGAAGGAAGAAAGGGTGTAGGCGAAGGTTCCGTACGCCTCCGTCGGCACCTCGACGGTGAAGACTCCGTCGGGGTGGTCCAGGCCGTCGTAGAAGTCCCCGTAGACGAGCAGCGCCTCGGCCACGAGTCGCTCGGCAGCGCGTCGTTCCTCATCATTGGCGAAGCGGTATCGGGAGGTGCCGGCCTGCTCAGCGGCGATCGGGCTCGTGCCGAAGCCAGAGACGCGACCGACGAAGCGCTTGCCGGCTTCGGCGGCGACGGGCTCGAGCTCGTATTCGAACGGGATCACCCGCTCGCCCCACACGAGCTTCATCAGCCGGATCGCTTCGTACGCGCGCATGCCGAGGGGTACGAGCGCGGCATCTCGTTCTCGATCGACGACACGGCGCTTCCGAGGCCGCTCGGGATCCGGTTCGATCACGAACACAGGGCGCTTCTCCATTCAATCGTCGACGATGACGGCAGCGAGCATCGCCACCGTCGCTTCAAGCGAAGGGTCCGGGTCAGTCGAAGCGGAGACGTCGGCTTCACGTGCGGGGAGTACGAATCAGGGCGACGAGCCCGCGTGACCTGTCACGATGTGCCGGCATGGGCCGGGGGCGAGGGGGCCTCGGCTCTCGATGTGGACGCTCGTGGCCGAGCGTCTCGCCGAGTCGACCACCGGCGTCGCGCAGGAAGCAACTCGGGAGCCGGTGCCTCCGCTCGCGACCGAACGCGGTGAGCGCGGGCCGATGCGGATCGAATGGAAGGTCAGTTCGCCGGTGGCTTCGGTGGCGTCGCCGACTCAGGAGGCGGGATCAATGCGTAGTGCGGCAGCTTGAGCGCAGTCAGCCCGAAGGGCCTCATGGGGCTGCAAGATGGGTGATGTGGCGAATCCGATTCCGCGCCCGCTGAGCAGTCGTGAGCGTGCCTTCCTCGACGCGCTCGTCGAGCCCGAGTTCCCCGGCGCAGTCGAACTCCGTCGGCAGGCGGCAGCCGTTGAGGTCAGTGGTGGCTGTGCCTGTGGGTGCGCCTCGGTCGACTTCGTGCTTCCCGCTGCCCGACCCGGGATGCGGATCATCACCGAGGCGATCCACCGCGACGGGACCGGGGAGGTCATTCTCTTCACACGTCACGCCCACACCGGCCAGGAGGTGCTCGCCGGTATCGAGTGCTTCTGGTACGAGGGCGACAGCATGACGCAGCTGCCCCCGCCCAGCGAGTTCGAGATCAGGGCGTACGATCCCGATCGCCGCGGCGTTCGCGACTGATCTCGAGACGGCTAGTCGTCGCTACATCATCGACTGCAGCAGCTGCGTGGCCTTCTGGTTGTCGCTCGTCGCGAGCACGACCCGGTTTCGGGATGCCACGTAGACGAGCGAGATGTTGATGCCGGCCTCGGCGAGGGCGCGAGCCATCCCACCGAACACGCCCGGCGTGTCGAGTTCGGGCTCGGGCAGCGCCGGACTGACGATGACGTCGGTCTCGGCATCGACCGTGATGCCGGCGCACTCGAGCGCCGCCCTGGCGCCCGCGACGTCTTCGACGAGGATGTGGACGGCGCCCCGACCGCGCTCCATGAGCGCGCAGAGGCCCTCGATGTTGACGCCCGCGTTGCCGAGCGCCTCGCCGAGTCGAGCCCCCTCGCCGGGCTGATCCTCGAGGGTGACCAAGAGATCCTTCGCCATGACGGCACCTCCTTCTCGGGCTGCCTCAGGTCTACGCCGGTCGGCGGGGGGAGTCAACGGCAGGCCTACCCGTTTGGGTGGCGCGACCTCGATGTCGTCGGTGGGTGGTCAGTCGTGGGCTTGTCGCGCGATCGGTCATAGAGATGCATTAGATGTTGAGCTAATTCGTCGTTCGTACCTGCCGCTATCGGTCCGGAGTACCTTCTGATCGCGCGAGCGTATAAGGAGCAGCAAGCGCGTCCTCAATCTTCTTTCGCAGCGCCTGCAACGTCCGTCGGCCGGAAGCGCTGAGAGGCAACGAGGCGCCCCTAGCAGCCAGCTTGATGCAGATGATCTTGTGGCTCGCTCCGCGAGGCATTGCAAGATGGTCCTTGCAGTAGTCATCAACCGCGCGAGCAATGGAGCTCGATGCACTGAGACTGCTCCTGACTATCCGTGCCTTGCCCATCTCGCTTAGCCACTCATCGACGGCGTCGAGGTAGGCGTTGCGGTCGACAAGATCCTCGATCGCTTTGGACCTTGGGAGTTGGAGGATGTGTGTCTTTGGGACGCCCTCGCTGAGTAGTTGCCTTCGCTTGACATCACCGCTCGCATCGCCGTCTACGAGGAATGTGGTGATAAGAGCAACCGACCCGAGTGCTGTCGGTGCCGACATGTTGGACAGGCCGAAGGCAACTTGGAAGTCGAGTTCGCGCCCACCGGTTGCGTTGCGAAGGAGAGTCGGCAGGAGAACCATCTCGCTCACACCTTCAGCAAGCACTGCTCGTCTGAACGCGGAGAACGCTGCGACCTCCGCGCCCATCGCGAAAAGCAGTCTGGAGAATCCCGGTTCTGCGTCTGTCCAGAAGTTGTTCTCAAGGGTGCTCCTCGTCCGGTCCGCCCTGTCGGGCTGCACCACACGGATGTTCGTACCGAGGTCGAGCGGAAGACAGCCCGGAGAGTGAGTTGTATAAAGCACCTTCGAGACTTGCAAGTCGTTCGTCAGAACCCGCACGAGGTCCGCTTGTGCGTCGTAATGAAGGTTTCGTTCGGCTTCGTCGATCATCAAGATGGGAGGGGTCTCAAGGTCAGCCGCAAGTAGAAAGCACACTAGAGCCAGGAAGGCGCGCAGGCCGTCGCTGCGCTCCGCGATCGGTGTGACGATTAGGTCCGGGCTATCAAGTTCATTGATATTGAATTCGAGCATCCCATTGCGATTGATCACGGTTTCGAGAGTCAGCCGGGATTGAGTCCATGCGGGCTCAACACGCGAACGGAGGTGCTCATTGAGTTTCCGTTCGAGGGTTCGAAGAGAAGAAACATCTCCTGATTGAACAACGTCCCAAACAGCGTGCGGGGTGGAGCCAGCAACTCGGAGCGCGTTTACAAGTGGCGCTGGAGGCTGGCTAAGCAACGTCGGATCCGCGAGGTTGTATTCGGGCTCAAGGATTCGATCTTCGTCGCCGAAGAGAATGAACTGCGGCATATTCCTCAGTAAGAGCTGCCGAATCGCGGCGCTCGGATCTGGCTTTCGCGCTGCTACCAACGCGATCCCGACCGCATGGATGGTGCTCGCCAGTTTCTGACTTGCCTGCTTCATGTTCAACACCGAAGTGCCGGAGGAGTTGTGCCAATCGCGTATGGTCACGAAAGCGACTTCGAGTTGATCGACCCGCTCGTCCGTCCAAGGGGAGGTCGACTGGAGTTCGGTCTCGATTCGGTCGAGCATCGCGACGACGCTGTTAAGCATGGCTTGATCGTCGACACTCTCGGGGCGACGTTGGAAGAACGACAGCGTGCTACGCGTGGTGGCGAGCGCTCGATCGAATGGGGCCGACCGTCGCGTCAGAGTGTTCGCGAGGCCTGTACGGAGTGTGCCATTGGCGGTCTTCGATACACGGAACTCGGGTACCAAGTTGAGGGAGATTTTCTCCGCCGCGTCGATGTCGAGCTTCTCGATTGCGGCGATGTCTGAAGTCTCAACTCGAAAGACGGCGCGGACGACGGCATCCTTCTCGCCAGGAGCTGATCCTCGATTGAGGTAGGCGGCGGGGAGCACACCATTGGGCGTCGAAAGCCACGATAGGCCCTGCAGCACTGACGACTTCCCGGCCTCGTTTGGACCGATGAAGGCGATTGTGCGCCCGTCGACGTTGCATTGTGCCGATTGAAGGCGCTTATAGCCCTTGAACTCGATACGGGTCAGTCGCATGGGATTCTCCACGTCCGGAGCGAGTCTCGAGTCGGCCAGTTGGATGAATCGATGAGGCGGAGGGCGGTGAGTTCAGGATGCAACTTGTTCGGCGCCTTCCGGAGACTCAGTGGCAAACGGCGGATGCCCCGGAATAATCGAGGCAGCCGGAGCAAAGATCTCGATGAGATCGTTTGGGCTGTGCTCCGCCCATTGGGTCAAGAACGCACGTGCGACGGTGGTGCCAGATGTGAACTCGAGATCCTCGCCGATCTGCTCGAACAGCACGTGAGGATCATGATTCGTTCGTAGTCGTTCGCGTACGACTTCCTTGACTCGGTTGCCGTCGGAGAACTGCAGATTGAGGTTCAGCGCGAGCCTCGGGGCAAGTTCATCCAAACGGTCGGCTACGAAATGAGCCACGAAGAGTTCCGGATCCGAGGAGCCGGGAAAACACACTACATACTTCTCAGGTTCTGTATCGTGCCGTTTGTCTCCGTCGAGTATCGCCATCGCTCCAAACGTGATTGCCGGGTTTTCGTTGTGCGTGATGGCGAGTTTCTTCGCAGTGCCCGCGCCTGAAACAGCGTGGATGGCAACGCCCAGCATGCTCACGCCATGAGTCCTTGAGTACTGCCTGAGCGCGGCCAGCGCCATCTCTTCTCCGAACTCATCCTCAACGAAGATCGCGAGACTGGCATCTACCTCGCCGGTGAGAGTTCTGAGTGCGTTGACGTCTAGTTTTCCTTGGATTAGTTCGCCGTTGCCGCACGCCCATACCGCTTCATCGGGCAAAGGGAGGAGTGCGTCGTTTGAGTGGGTCGTGAAGACAATCTGACATGACTTGCGTCGGGCGACCTCGATCAGGTATTCGACGAGTCGCCGTGTGGCGACCGGGTGAAGTCCGTTCTCGATCTCTTCGATGAGAATCAGAGAATTGTCCGAGCTCATCTCAATGTCGCTGACGATACGGATGACGCTGGCCTCGCCTGCGCCGAAATGAAACTCCGAATAGGCATCCCCGCCCTTCACCCTTGCAGCGAAAAGTTGCTTGTCGCCACCCTTTGTTCCATCTACGAGGAGATACTTCTCAGCTTCCTTGCCGAGAATCCGTTCGACTGCCTTGATCGTGTCTGCACTGAGCAGGGTCTCTCCATAGCCGGTGAATGAACCTCCGATGAAGGCAGTCAGATCCTTGCGTTCAGTGGCGGGAATCGTTCGAGAAATACCGAACACGAGAGCCTCGCGTTCGACTGCATCACGATTCCATTTGGCAGTTCGGTAACTCGCAGTTCGACGAATCGGCGCGGCCTTCTCCAACAGTTCATACTCGATCTTCCAGTCGACCATGCTTGCGTCGTACTTGCCGCTCTTTGCAAAAAACTGTCGCGGCTTGATGTTCTTGTTGATCAGAGCAGCGGCGCCCAAGACAGTGGACTTTCCTCCGCCATTCGGCCCGACGAGAGCGGTGACCGGGAAGTCGAATCGGATGCTCGCATTCCGATACGCACGCAGATGAACCAAGTTCATCGCCAACAGGTAGGTGTCATACCCTCGCCGGTTTACGCGGCGAAGAAGGTCCTGTTTCTCGCTCTCGCGAATCTCACTGTGCTCGTGCATCCCCAATGCCATCCAGTCAGCGTACTGGGACGCACTCGCCGTCTTCAGGCATCCGATGACCCTCTTTTGGGGGCCCAAGGTTGCGAGGGAATACTACTTCCACGACTGCGTTGAACTTGAGCGAACCACACTCAACTTCAACCAGGAGGCCAGGTGCCCAACGACTTCAACGAGGCCGGCGCAAGCTCGTTCGACGAGTTCCTTGCCCGATACCTCGCGGGTGAGCAGGCGCGACAGGCGCGGTCGATCGACCTCAGCCGGTTCCTTACCGCGCGCACCCAATCGATCCTTCAGCAGGCTGGGCGCTTCGCCCTCGAGCGCGGGCAGACCGAGCTCGACGCCCTGCACATCCTGCGCGTGATCGTCGAAGACGAGAGCGTGCAGCAGGCGATCCGCCGCGTCGGGGCGAGCCCCGAGCGCATCATCACGGCGACCGAGGCGCGGTTGCCCGCGGCATCCGATATCGCCGATATCAATGCTGCGACGATCACACCGTCGGCCTCCCGTGCGCTGTTCCACAGCTACCAAGTGGCGCGGTCGTCGGGGGCGACGTACATCGATCCTGAGCACCTCTTCTTCGCGCTGGTGCTGGGGCAGGATGCGCCTGCGGGGCAGGTGCTGGCGCGGGCTGGGGTTACTGCTGAGGCGCTGACGCAGGGGATGCGGGAGCATGACGGGGAGACGGGTTTCGAGACGCGTCCTCCTTCGTCGGACGCTCCTCAACCCACTCAGAGTGAGACGCCGATGCTCGACAAGTTCGGGATGGACCTCACCGAGCGCGCCGCGAACGGCGAGCTCGACCCCGTGATCGGCCGTACCGACGAGATCGAGCAGACCATCGAGATCCTGTCGCGCCGCACGAAGAACAACCCCGTGCTCGTCGGCGAGGCGGGCGTCGGCAAGACGGCGATCGTCGAGGGCCTCGCCCGCGCGATCGTCGAGGAGAACGTGCCCGAGGCCCTGCTCGGCAAGCGCGTCATCGCGCTCGACCTGCCCGGCATGCTCGCCGGCACCCGCTACCGCGGCGACTTCGAAGAGCGCCTCACGAAGACGATGGAGGAGATCGCCGACCACAAGGGCGACCTCATCGTGTTCATCGACGAGGTGCACACCGTCGTCGGCGCCGGTGGCGCGGGCGAGGGCGGCATGGACGCCGGCAACATCCTGAAGCCGCGCCTCGCGCGGGGCGAGCTGCACCTCGTGGGCGCGACCACCCTCAACGAGTACCGCAAGATCGAGAAGGACCCGGCGCTCGAGCGCCGCTTCCAGCCCGTGCGCGTCGGCGAGCCGTCGATCGAAGACGCCGTGCTCATCCTGCAGGGGCTCAAGCCCGCGTACGAAGGCCACCACGGCGTCGAGTACACGGATGCCGCGATCCGCGCCGCCGTCGAGCTCAGCGACCGCTACCTCAGCGACCGTGTGCTGCCCGACAAGGCGATCGACCTCATCGACCAGGCCGGCGCGCGCCTGCGGCTGCGCCTCGGCGTGAAGGTGGATGTCTCCGCGATGCAGTCGCGACTCGGCGAGCTCGAGGCGGAGAAGAACGCCGCCGTGCGCACCGAGCACTACGAGGAGGCGTCGCGCCTGCGCGACGAGATCTCGAAGGTGCAGGCGAAGCTCGACGAGGTCACCGAGCAGGGTCGCGCCGCGGTGTCCGACGCCACCGTCATCGACGAGGCCGAGATCGCCGCGGTGATCTCGCGGGCCACCGGCATCCCGGTGAACCGCCTCACCGAGACCGAGCGCGAGCGCCTCGCCGACCTCGAGGGCGAGCTGCACGAGCGCGTGATCGGGCAGGACGACGCGGTCACCGCGGTCGCCAAGGCCGTGCGTCGCAACCGCACCGGCATGGGCGACTCACGTCGGCCGGTCGGCTCGTTCCTGTTCCTCGGGCCGACGGGTGTCGGCAAGACCGAGCTCGCGAAGGCCCTCGCCGACCGCCTGTTCGACGACGAGACCGCCGTGATCCGCTTCGACATGAGCGAGTTCGGCGAGCGGCACACCGTGTCGCGACTCGTCGGCGCCCCTCCCGGATACGTCGGCTACGACGAGGCCGGCCAGCTCACCGAGCGCGTGCGGCGCAACCCGTACTCGATCGTGCTGTTCGACGAGATCGAGAAGGCGCACCCCGACGTGTTCAACCTGCTGCTGCAGGTGCTCGACGACGGACGCCTCACCGACGGCCAGGGCCGCACGGTCGACTTCCGCAACACGGTCGTCGTGATGACCTCGAACCTCGGCAGCGAGTTCCTCGCGTCGCGGTCGGGTGCGCTCGGCTTCGTCGCCGGCGCGGATGCCTCGGGCTTCAGCTCGGCCGACGACGTGCGCCAGCGCGTCATGGGCAAGGTGCGCGAGGCCATGCGGCCCGAGTTCCTGAACCGCATCGACGAGATCGTGCTGTTCCAGAAGCTCGACCAGCCGCAGCTCGCCTCGATCGTTCGCCTGATGCTCGGTGCGACCGCGCGTCGCCTCGCGTCGCGTGAGGTCGGCTTCGAGGCCACGGATGCCGCGGTCGCGCTGCTCGCCGAACGGGGCTACGAGCCCGAGTACGGTGCACGGCCCCTGCGCCGGGTCATCCAGCGCGAGGTCGACGACCGCATCAGCGACCTGTTCGTCTCCGGCGCCCTCGGCGACGGGGGAGCGGTGCACGTCGACGCCCGCGACGGCGAGTTCGTCGTCGCGGCGGCGGGTGTGGTGCCGCTCGCGGCGTAACCGTATCGGCCGGTCGAGTAGCGACGAAGGAGCGTATCGAGACCTCGTGAGGGGCTCGATACGCTTCGCTCCTCGACCGGCCGCGACTCCAGGAGCAGAAGCTAGGCCGAGTCGGCGTCGGAGAGGTCCTCGATCGCGCACGGACTCGTCCCGTCGAAGAGCACCCCGATCCCGTACGGGTCCGCGATCTCGAGCCGTGACTCCGCGAACCGGAGCATCCAGCTGCCATCAGCCCAGATCACCGCCTCGGGTTCACCGAACGGCGGTTCAGCGCCATGCGGAGCCAGGAGCTCGACGTCGCTCAGCCTGTATTCCGGTTCACCGAGTCGCTGCTGCAGATACTCGGCGGCGAGATCGGTGAACTCGTCGAAACGCGCCACCACGACAGCGGCGAGCTGCAACACGCCCTGCTCAGGCGAGGCAGCCGGCTCGATGACGATGCTCACCGATCGATCATCGTCCCCGCCTGCGGAATCGAGGGTCGCCGTCCAGCATGCGATCGAATCGGGCGAGTCGATGCGTGCGAACTCGGTTCCGGCGATGTTCAGATGGGTGGGAATGTCGGGCACCGACCCAGTCAATCACCCAATAGGCACGGCGACGCCCCACCTCGATCGAACACCCGGCCCTCGTGATCGAGGACCGGGTGTTCGCCGCGTCAGCGGCAGCGTGCGCCTCTGTGACGGAGCCGGACTACGAGGTCGTCCAGGAGCCGGCTCCTCCACCGATGCCGTTGACGGTACTGACGACGCCGGCGTGCAGAGAGCGAGCGGCTTGCCTCACTTGTCGAAGGAGTTGACGTTCACGTAGGCGGGCGTCGCGTTGACCTGGAAGCTTGCCGTGGTCTTGCGCGGAGCGCGATCGTGTTTCGCGATCGCCGTTCGCAGTTGCCGCCGGGTCCCCTCCCCGATGGCGCGGCCGAGTCGGATCCTCCTCGGATTATGCTGCCGCGCACAGTCGTAGTTCTGGGACTTGTACGAACGTCGGAGTCGCGAATCGATCAGCGGCCGTGCCGTCAGTACGGGGACTGGAGTTCTTCGGCCGGAAGCAGCGCGGTGCCCGGGCTGCACCCGAGCTCGCCGGGCTGGAGCAGGATCGCCGTAGGGCCCGCGTTCGCGGTGACGGCGCCCAAGCCTCAGGCGCGCGGGGCCAGGCGCTCCTCGTTCAGACGGCCGCGCTCGCCGCAGTCGACGTCGGAGCGGAGGCGGCATCCGGCCGCTCGTTCGAGCCGCGGATGACGAACACGACGCAACCAAGGCCCAGCAGGCCGGCCACGAGGTACAGCACCGTTGCGATCGAGGCGACGTCGCCCGCATGTCCGACGCCGGTCGCGAAGACCGAGAAGTCCCACAGGCTGTGCAGCAGCATCGCCCAGACGAGCGACCCGGTCGTGCGGCGCAGGATGTAGAACACGGTGCCGCCGAGGAACGCCGCACCGACCTGGGGCAGTGTGGCCTCGACCGACGCGCCGAGCAGCACGTTGACGAAGTGCATGAGCGCGAAGAGCGCGGTGGTGATGAACCAGACCCAGCCCTCGCCGAGCCGGCCCCGCAGGGCGGTGAGCAGCAGGCCGCGGTTCACGAGCTCCTCCGTGAAGCCCACGAGCAGCAGCGCGAGCGACGCCCCGAAGAATGCAAAGGAGTATGCGCTCCAATCGGTGCCCGCGAGGTTCATCACCGCCGCGATCGCCGCCAGGATCGGCACGAAGATCGGCCAGCGGTGCCGGCTCGGCGTACGGTCGAACATCGCGGGACGCCACCAGCCGAGCAGGGTCGTCGTGATCGCGAGCAGCGCCGTCGCGATGATCAGCGAGATGCCGCCGCCGAAGAAGAGGTTGCCAGCGCTGTCGCCCCAGGTGTCGTACCGGATGCCGCTCGCGGACTGGATCGCGAAGATGATCGCGACGTAGGCGAGCCAGATCGCCAGGCCGATCCAGATGCGAGGGCGGACCTTCAACTGGTCTGCGGCGTTCGCGGTCATGGGCTTCCTCTCGAGGGGTCGAGGCGACGGGGCGTCGAGTCGACCGTATCGCGCGTGCCGTTTCAGGACGCTCGGCGTGCGGGTGCAGCGGCCGCCGCACGAACAATCACGGCCGACGGGCCGGGCAGCGCGCGACGAACTCACTCAGGCGAGTGCTCGCTCAACTCCGCGAGGCGGGCCGCCCCCGGCCCCGAGTGGGTCTTCACGCGATCGATGATGTCGTCGAGCACGGCCGAGCGCGGGGCATCCCGTGGGATGCGCGCCGGATTGATCGCGACCGTCGACGCCCAGGAGGAGATGTCGCGTTCAGCCCCGAACGATCCCGCGTTGCGGGTGCCAACTGCCGTCATCCGCGCCCACGACGCCATCGAGTCGGGGTAGGGCGACGGCGGGCAGAGCCGGTTCTTCTCGTCGTCGTCGGAACGCGTGGCCTCGACGTAGCCGGCGATCGCCGCACCGAAGCAGGGGAACCCCGCCCGGATCGGCTGGAGCGTCATCGCGCCGGGCGACCAGACCGGCACGAGCGGGCGGTAGACGAGGCCCTCGCCGGCGCAGTGCACCACGAGCGCGTCGGAAGGGATCGTGATCGAGCCGTCGTCGAAGTGGATGCTTCCGCGTTCCGCGCGCCGGAGGTGCCCGAGGCGCACGACGTGCTCGATCGTGCGCAGCAGCTCGAGCTCCCACAGCGCGAGCGTGGGAGCCTTCGCCATCGTGGGCGTCACCGAACGGTCGACCCGCAGCATGATGCCCGCGTCCTCCATCCGCAGGAACAGGTCGTCGAGCGTGCTCGCCGCCTCGGCGGCCTCCATCATGTCGGCGACGAAACCGAGGAACACCTCGGGCACGGGCTGCACGACGGCGCGGTTCAGCATCCACGGGTCGCGGGGTCGCACCCACGTGATCGCGTCGGGGGCGACGCCGCGCCCCAGCAGCCAGACGCACGCATCGGTCGCGGTCTTGCCCGACCCCACGATCACGTAGCGGCTCGGCGGCTCGTCGAGGTGCGCGAGTTCGTTGACCGGCACGACCCGCGCGCCGTCGCCGACCTCGAAGGGCGGCGGCACCTCGGCCGGCACCCGCGGAGCGAGGTAATGCGCGTCGACGACGCGGCAGCGATCGGGCACCGCGAAACGCTCGCCCGAGACCCGCGAGACGAACGTATGGTCGCCGAGGTGCTCGCAGCCGGCGAAGAACTCGACCCGGCCCGACTCGAGCAGGCGCTCGGCGAGGATCCGCTCGTAGTACGCGCAGATCTCCGACTTCGTCGCCCGCTCCTGCAGCCCCGCCTCGGGCCCGCGGTGCTGCACGCGACCGCCGCCGAGCAGCGTCGACGCGACGCCGTAGAGCGCCGAGGCCTGGTGCAGGCGCACGAAGGGATAGGCCTCGAGCCAGTGCCCGCCGACGCTGTGACGTCGGTCGACGAGCGCCACCCGCGCGTCGGGCGCGTGGTCGACGAGGGCGTCGACGAAGGCCATCCCCATGGCGCCGGCGCCGACCACGAGGTAGTCGGCCTCGACCGGGGTGGACATGCGACCCTCCCGGCTACCCGACCTTGTCGGCGTGCCGGTGCACGACCCGCCAGCCGTCGTCGCCCCGCCGGTAGACCTGGGTGGCGCGCAGCGTGAAGGTGCGCGGCTGGCCGTCGACCGACCCCGCGACGCGTTCGTAGCCCACGGTGTACGCCATCTCGCCGCCGACGTCGAACGAGACGAGGTCGAACGCGTAGTCGGTGCAGTCCGAGAAGCTCGTCGCGAGCTCTTCGAACGCCTCGATCAGCTCGGCGCGATTCGTCGCGTTGCGCCAGGCGCCGAGCACGCTCACGGGTTCATCCTCGGCCCAGATCGCGCGCCGGGGCCCGTCGTCGCCGTTGAACATCGCCCGCTCGGCCCGCACGAAGTCCTCGTGCAGCCAAATCAAGAAATCCTCACGATCGCTCATGGTCTCAGGATCCTCCGGTCTGCGGCCCGGCACAACGAGCAGCGCGCCCGCGTGTCGGTGGTCAGCCGCGACCCCCGTTCTCGGGGCTAGCGGATGGTGCCCCACGGGGGCGAGTATCGGCCCTAGTTCCGCATCGAGCCCGACGATCGCGGATGGACGGCGCTGGCGCCGCCTCGAGGAGGACCCATGTCCCACGCGTCCCGCCCGCGCACCGTCGAGGTGCTCACCCTCGAGGCGCGGCGGCCGGCGCGACTCGCCCTCGTGCTGTTCACCGTGCTTGCGATGGTCTTCGTGCTCGCTGCGCCGTCGGTCGCCTACGCCGCCGACGATGCGACGCAGCTGCGCTACGCGTGCGCCCAGAAGTCGAACGGGCTGCTGCGCGCGGCCTCGGGCGCCGGCGACTGCCGCCCCAAGCAGGAGACGGTCGTCACGATCTGGCCCGGGCCGACCACGCTCTGCGTCCAGCCCGACGGCTCGGTGCGCCGCTTCACCTCCGCGAAGTCGTGCACCGGCACGAAGCCGGCCGGCACCAAGCTCGTCGTGCCGACCACGACGGGCGAGCCGATCTCCTTCTGCGCGCCGAGCTCGGGCGTGCTGCGCCGTGTGGATGCCTCGACCGCCTGCCTCGCCGGGGAGCAGCGCTGGCTCATCAGCAACCACGACCCGAGCGCCCTCACCCTCTCGAACGACGACGTGCTCGAGAATGAGCCGGCGGGCACCGTCGTCGGCACGCTCGCCCTCGTCGACGGCGACCCCGCCGCGACGGCCGCGTTCGCGCTCGTGAGCGGCACGGGTGACGACGACAACGCGGGCTTCACGATCACCGGCTCGACGCTGAAGACCGCCTCGAGCTTCGACTACGAGGCGAAGCAGAGCTACTCGATCCGGGTGCGCGGCACCGACGGCTACGGCGGCAGCCTCGAGCAGGTGTTCACGATCCACGTCGGCGACGTCGACGAAGACATACCGCCGACGGCGGTCGCCGACACCGCGACCGTCGACGAGGACAGCGGCGCCTCGGCCATCGACGTGCTCGCCAACGACAGCAACACCGACGGCGGGCCCATCGCGATCGACCAGGTGACCCAGCCCGACCACGGCACCGTCGAGGTCGCCGACGGCGAGGCGTCGCTCACCTACGAACCGAGTCCCGCGTTCTGCAACGACCCGCCCGGCACCACGACCGACGACTTCACCTACACGCTCGCGCCCGGCGGGTCGACCACGACGGTCGGTGTGACCGTCACGTGCGTCGATGACCTGCCCGACGCCGTCGACGACGCGGCGATGGTCGACGAGGATGCCTCCGCCACGGCGATCGACGTGCTCTCGAACGACCCCGACGCCGACGGCGGTCCCCGCAGCATCACGAGCGTCGTGCAGCCCGACCACGGCGCGGTCGTCATCACGGGCGCCGGCACCGGGCTGACCTACCAGCCCGACCCCGACTACTGCACCGCTCCAGGCGGCGACCCCGACGTGTTCAGCTACACGCTCACCCCGGGCGACGCGAACGCGCAGGTCTCGGTCACGGTGACCTGCATCGCCGACGCGCCGCATGCCGACGACGAGGCCTTCGACGGTTCGAGCGCAGCGGTCGGCAACACCCTCCTCGTCATCGACGACCCGACCGACGGTGCGATCGACCCCGCCCGCCCGCACCTCGTCGTCATCGGCGATCTGCTCGACGGCGACACCGACGCCGACCCCGGCACCGAGCTCGCGATCGTGGCCGGCGTCACCGTGACCGAGCAGGGCGGGCTCGTCGCCCTCGAGGCCGACGGCGACGTCGCCTACCTTCCGCCCGACGGCTGCACCGCCACCACCGACGGGTTCGACTACACCGTCACCGACGGCGCGCTCACCGACACCGGGCACGTGACCATCGCCATCAGCGACTGCGTCTGGTACGTCGACAACGCCGCCGACGGCAACAGCGGCAATGTGAGCCGGCCCTTCGACACGATCGCGCAGGCTGCGGCGGCGAGCAGCGCGGGCGACGACATCTTCGTGTTCGACGGCGACGGCACCACGACCGGGTACTCGACGGCGATCGCGCTCGACGACGACCAGCAGCTCATCGGCGAGGCATCCGACCTCGTCGTCGGCGGCCGCACCCTGCACACCGGCGACCCGGCGAAGCGGCCGACGATCACCATGGCCTCGGGGGTGTACGTCGTCGGACTCGGCGTCGGCAACCGCATCGCCGGGATCGAGGTGCACCCCACGACTGCGGGCGGCGGCATCGGCGTCGTCGACATCGCAGGCGACCCGGGCGGTGACGCGACCATCGACGACGTGCGCATCGTCGACACCGTCGAAGGGGGTATCGCACTCGCGCTGCAGGGCATGACCGGCACGAACCTGATCGGCGACCTCGAGGTCGACGTCGTCGGCTTCGGCGTGTTCGTCGACTCCACCCCGAAGGTCGTGTTCGACCCGGCATCGACTGTCAAGATCCGCACCACGGGGACCGGGTGGACCTTCCTCGCGCGACTCTGCAATCTCGAAGGAAGCCAGATCGACCAGGTCGTCACCGCCGGTGTGCCCAACGGCGGCGGCGTCAACCTGCAGCAGACGACCGGCGCCCTCACGTTCGGCGACCTCGACATCCGCACGAACGGCACGGGCCAAGCGGCATTCAGCCTCAGCCTGACCGGCCCGGTGACCGTGCCCGCGAGCGCGACCGCGAAGATCGTCGCGACCAACAGTCCGGCCGTCCACGTCGGCGCTTCGTCGGGCTCGAACCTCTCGTTCGACGAGGTGACCGCGACGAAGAGCGGCCCGTACGGCATCAACATCGACCAGATCGGCGCTGGCACGTTCTCGGCGGCGACCGGTGAGCTCTCGGGCGGCGGGTCCGGTCTCACCCAGTTCCGCGTGCGCGGCGGCAACGGCGACATCTCCTACGGCGGCTCGATCACCGACGGCCCGGCGACCGCGAGCGTCGACATCCAGAGCCGCACCGGCGGCACCGTCACGCTCTCGGGCTCGATCACCGACGGCAGCGACGCGGGCGGCGGCATCATCGTCGCGAACAACACCGGCGGCGCCACCGTGCTGTCCGGCCCGTCGAAGCACCTCGAGACCGGCGCCGTCGACGGAATCGAGTTCGGATCCTCCAGCGGGCACAGCCTCTCGATCACGGGCGGCGGCCTCGACGTCACCACGACGAGCGGCCGAGCGCTGGACGTCTCCACCTCGGGCACCATCGTCGTCACCGGCACGGGGAACAAGCTCGCGAGCACGACCGGCACCGCGCTCTCCATCGCGCTGACCGGCATCGGGGCCGACGACGTCACGTTCGAGCGCATCTCGTCGAACGGGGCGACCTCGGGCATCGTGCTCGCCGGCACGGGCTCGGCGGGCGGCCTGCACGTCACGGGCACCGGCAGCACGGTTCAGGGCGGGGATGCCTCGGGCGGCACGATCGCGGCGGCCACGAGCGACGGCATCTCGCTGCAGAACACGGCGGATGCCTCGTTCCGCAACATGCGCATCGAGAACAGCGCCGGCGACGGCGTCTGGGGCGCCAGCGTGGACGGGTTCTCGTTCACGAACGGCACTGTCACCGGCGCAGGCGACGGCGACGGCGAAGACGGCATCGCGTTCGACGGGGCGAACCTGGTGAACCTCTCGGGCGCGGTCGACATCTCGAACAACGTGCTCACCTCGAACGAGGCATCCGGCATCTCGATCGCCAACCGCGGGGGCACCATCTCCGGGGCGACGATCAGCGGAAACCGCATCGCGGACTCCGGCGACGAACTCACGCCGGGCTCGGCCGTGTTCGTGTCGGCGACCGGCAGTTCCGTCGGTGCGGCGACGATCACGAAGGCGACGATCTCGGGCAACGTGATCACCGACTTCCGCGACGGATACGGCGTTCGCGTGGTCGGTGGAAACCAGAACGGCCCGACGGAAGCGGTGCTCGGCACGCCGGGCAACTCGACGAACGTCATCGCGATCACCGGCAACCGAATGGACGGGGGTGCCGGCGGGCTCGAGCACCAGCCCGATCGATTCGTCGACGTCCAGCTGCTCGGTGCCGGTGACGGCAACCTCGACGTCTCGGAGAACGGCACGATCGCGGAGCCGATCCGTCACCTCGACTGCGACGGGATCGGCCTGCGGGCGGGCGGGCCCATGAACGTCACCGCCGAATTCGATGCCAACGTCATCGCAGCGGGCAACACGGGCGGGTGCGCCGGCATCAGTGCGACGGCGTTGTCGTTCGAGAACGTCGGCGCGACGCTCGCGGCGCGCATCACGAACAACAACGTCGGCGCGACCAGCGGACCAGGTGTGCGAGTCGACGCGTATGGCGTCTCAGCAGTCACCGCCCAGATCCTCAACAACACCGTGCAGGCCCCGACCGGGGGCGCGTACGGTGGAATCCGGACCGAGTCGGGCGCGACGGCGTCGGACGACGCCCGACTCTGCGTGAAGATCTCGGGCAACACCACCAAGGGCGGCACCAGCACAGGGGGCGTGGTCGCTCCCGGCATCCACCTCGCCAAGAACTCGACGAGCCCCACGACGAACGATTTCGGCATCGACGGGCTGCCGGCCGGAGTGACCGGGACACCCGGGGTCGAGAACTACGTCAACGGACTGAACGCGAGCGCGTCGGGCAGCATCGGCGTCAACGGAACACTGCTCGCACCGGCGACGACCGGTTTCACGAGCTGCACCGCGCAATGATGACCTTCTGCCTCGGGTGGCCGGACGAGGCCGGCGCCCGACGAGCCGAGACGGGAGCAACCCCGTGAGCCGGTTGGGAACACGGCTCACGGGGGCGGAGGTGCTCGTCGCTGCGCTGGTCGAGTGACGCCGACGCGGAGCGACTCCGCTGGTTGAGGAGCGCCGACGCGGAGCGGCGAAGCGTCTCGAAACCGGACGAGCGGGTCAGCGACGGGTCGCCGTGACGACCAGGTACTCCCAGCGCATCGTGCCGTCGCCGTCGCTCTTCAACTGCGTGTCGCCGAGCGCCGCGAGCGCGTCGTCGAGCGCCCGCACCGCGTCGGCGTCGTCGGCGATGCGGCGGTAGACCGCGATCGTCGGGCCGTAGTTGGCCTTGAAGTAGTCGCGGAACTCGGCGCCCGTGGCGAAGCGGTCGATCGCGACCGAGTCGCGCTGCACCTCGACGCCGTCGACGGCGTCGCCGAGCAGTTCGCGCACGTGCGACTCGTCGCCCCAGAGCGGGGCGGGCTGCGCGCCCGGGGGCAGTGGCGCCGCGAACGGCTTCATCGCCCGGAACATGCGGCCGATGAACCCCTCGGGCGTCCAGCTGAGCACGCCGACGCGGCCGCCGGGGCGCACGACGCGCAGCAGTTCGCCCGCCGCCGCCTCGTGGTGGGGTGCGAACATGATGCCGATGGCCGAGATCGCCGCGTCGAAGGCGGCGTCGTCGAACGGCAGCCGTTCGGCGTCGGCCTCGACCCATTCGAGCTCGACGCCGGCGTCGGCGGCGTTGCGGCGGCCCGCCTCGAAGAGTTCGGGCACGAGGTCGCTCGCGACGACGACGGCGCCCTGTTCGGCGGCCCGGATGGCGGCGCTTCCGGTTCCCGCCGCGATGTCGAGCACGCGGTCGCCCGCGTTCACGCCCGTCGCGTCGACGAGCTTCGCGCCGAGCGGCCAGACGAGGTCGGCGGCGACCGCCGGGTAGTCGCCCGACGCCCACATGCTGCGGTGCCGGGACTTGAGTTCGCGGTCGGCATCACTGCCGACGCCGGCGGAGGTGGTCGGGTTCGATTCGGTCATCGGGGGCTCCTTCGGTCGGGTGATGACAACAGGAGCGAGTGTCGGCGCGGTGCGACGTCGCCGCATCCGTGCGCGCACGGAGATCGGGCTCGGGGCGGCAGGTTGCCTCGAAGGGCGCGGTGCGCCTCGCGTAGCCTGACCCGGTGACCAGCAGCGGACTCAGCCATGTGACGTTCATCGTGCGCGACCTCGACCGCATGGAGCGCATCCTCACCGAGGTGCTCGGCGCGGTGCGCGTCTACGACAGCGGCCGCGACACCTTCTCGCTGTCGGAGGAGCGGTTCTTCCTCGTCGGCGAGGGCGACGCCGCGACCTGGGTGGCGACGATGCTCGGTGACGGCGGGCTGCCGCGCAGCTACAACCACGTCGCGTTCCAGGTCGAGCGCGCCGACCTGCCCGCGCTTCGCAAGACGGTCACGGGGCTCGGCCTCGACGTGCGCCCGCCGCGGTCGCGCGTCGACGGCGAGGGCGAGTCGGTCTACTTCTACGACGACGACGGGCACCTCTTCGAGCTGCACGCGGGATCGCTGCGCGAGCGCCTCGCGGTGTACGCGCCGCCTGCCGCCGAATGACCGAGGCGCGAAGCGACGAACGCGTGTCGGAAACTCGCGTGGGTCTCCGATCCAGCAACGTCGCTTGCGCCTCACGATGAGGCGCAACCGACCGTGCCGTGAAGCGCGACCGGTACCGGCGTCGGTCAGTCGGCGGCGACACCGGCGCCACGTGGGGCGCCGTCCGCCGAAGGCGCCGAACGGCCGAGCGCGAGCGAGCGCAGGCGAGCCGCGTACAGCGCGATCGCGAGCGTCGTGACGGCGTAGAGCACGACGGCCTGCAGTGCGTAGGCCGGGTAGTCGATGATCCACAGCGGGGCGGTCGGATCGGTCGCGGCCGCCGGGTTGTCGTGCACGTACGGCACCGCCTCGCCGACGAGGTAGCCGGCCGCCTGGCCCGCGCCGTAGACGAGCACGAGCAGTCCGAACGCGAGCCACGCCTGCCCGGTGCGGCGACGCCAGACCTCGCGGGCGGATCGCAGCGCGGTGCGCGGCTCCCATGTGCCGGCCACCGGTGCGGCGATCGCGTTCAACACGGGCGCGAACACGATCGCGGCGGCGAGCAGGGCGACGAGCAGCAGCATCCCCACCATCAGCAGCGACTCGCTGCCCGCGCGACTGCGCATGAGCTGGGGGAGGAGCATGAGGGCGAAGAGCGGCAGGCAGCCGACGGCGACCGCCGCCCACCCGCGCAGGAACGTGACGAGAGACATGCCTCGAGCCAAGCGGACCCGCGCGGGCGGGCGGTATCGGGTGAACCCCCGAATGCCTCGCGCGTGGCGCGTCAGGCCGCCGCGGCCCGGGCGTCGCGCCCGAACTCGGCACCCAGCCGCCGCGCTTCGGCGTGCGCGGCGAGGCGACCCGGCTCGGCGTCGGCGATCGCGAGGTTCGGACGGAACTCGATCGAGTCGATCTCGCTCACGCCCGCCCAGCGCAGCCAGCCGTCGAAGAACGGCTGCTGGAAGTCGGCGCCGAACGACGGCGGACGGCCCTCGCCGTAGACCGCGCTCGAGTAGACGACTGCGGCGCGCTTGCCCTCGAGCAGGCCCGAGTACCCCGTCTCGCCGTCGAAGCCGAACACCCAGCCCGGCTGGCTCACGACGTCGATGAACTGCTTCGCGATGTACGGCACGCCCGAGTTCCACATCGGCAGGCTGAACAGGTAGAGGTCGGCGGCGGCGAAGCGCTCGAACGCGAGGCGCGCGCGGTGCCAGGCGATCTCCTCGGCGCCCTCGGGCTCGTCGCCCGCGAACACCCGCATCTTGGCGCCGGCCCCGTCGGGGCCGAAGGCGGGCAATGACCCGTCCCAGAGGTCCCAGTGCGAGACGGATGCCTCGGGCGAGGCCTCCGCGAACGACTCGACGAAGCTCCGGGCGATGGCGAGCGAGTGGGAGGCCTCACCACGAGGCGAAGCGGAGATGTGCAGGAGCGTGGTCATGGCTCGTTCCTTTCAAGTGTGTGCAAGCGCACATAAATCGACGGGAGCGAGTCTGGCATATGTGTGCGCACGCACGCAAGTGGTAGGGTTCGGGACATGAGCAAGCCGAGTGATGCCGAACGCGCCTGGGAGTCCCTGCTGCGCCTGCACGCCGCCGTGCTGCCCCGGCTCGAGCGGGCGGTCGCGACCGAGGGCGGCCTGCCGCTCAGCTGGTACGACGTGCTGCTCGAACTGCACGACGAGGGCGGGCCGCTCACGATGGGCCAGCTGGGCGAGCGGGTCGTGCTGAGCCGCACCCGCGTGAGCCGGCTCGTCGACGACCTCGTCGACGCGGGGCTCGTCGCCCGCGAGGCGAACCCCGACGACCGGCGCTCCGCCTACGCGGTGCTCACCGCCGCGGGGCGTCGGCGCTTCCTCGACGGGGCGAAGGCCTACCTGCCGGCGATCGACCGCGAGTTCGCGCCCGCCGGCGCCGACGGCGTGCACGCGCTCGCCGAGGCGCTCGAAGCGGCGCTCGCCGCCATCGACCCGAGCGCGCCGATCCGCAGCCGATAGCCTGACGGGCATGACCGCAAGGGACCGCACCGTGCGACGCCGCGCCCAGCGCACCCGCGCCGGGCGCGAACTGCGCGACCTCAGGTTCGTCGAGGTGCCCGAGACGCACGCGTCGGCCTTCGCCCGCACCGCGGTCGGCCTCGTGAACGCCTTCGCGGTCGGTGCCGGTGCGACGTGGCTGCTGCTGCTCGTCGCCGCGATCGTCGGCGACGAAGCGCTGGGCGACCTGTCGCGCGCCCTCGAGTTCGACGAGTTCCTCCGCGCGACGGTGCTGCCGCTCTTCGGACTCGCCGCGGTACTGGCGCTCGCGATCCCGCTGCTCGGAGCCCTCGATGCCGCGACGGCGCTGCGGCTGCTCGAACGCCACGTGACCGCGAATCCCGGTCAGGTGCCGTCGGCGGCGCATCGCGGCCGACTCGCGATCCTTCCGGCCCGGCACCTCCGCCGTGCGGTGCTGGCCGTCGCGGTGATCGCCATGGCCGTCGGCGGATTCTGCCTGCTGTTCGCGCTCGTCGACGACGAGGGACGAACCCCCGTCGTGTGGACGGTCGTCGGCGTCAGCGCGGCACTGGTGGTCGCATGGCTCGTGGTGCGGTCGCTGCTGCTCGGCGTCGAGGAGGGGCAGGAGGCCCGCCGTGCCGAGCTCGAGGTGGGCTGGGCGCGCTCGGTCGTCGCCGCCGACCTCGCCGAGGAGCGTCGGCGCGAGGCATCCCCGGTCGCAGACCCGCCCGCGCTGCTGCACCCCCGGTTCTTCGAACGCGTCGACCGCTTGCTCGTCATCGCCGTGTGCGCGCTCTTCGCCGTCGGGGCGATCTGGTTCGTCTCCGTCTGGCTGCGGCAGCCGTGCAAGCGCTGCGACGAACGCTACTTCGACGAACCGGTCGAGCGGTTCATCGACGGGCTGAGCCTCTGGGGCGGCGTCGCGATCGCCGGTGTGCTCGTGATCACGGCCGCCCTCGGCATCGCCCGGCTCGCGATGATGCGCCGCGTCGAACTGGCCGCGGTGCGCTGGGTCGCCGACGGCGGCCCGAGGCGTGCCCCCGAGGAGGTGGCCGACGCGCTCCTGCTCGATCCGCGCGCCGGGCGCTGGGCGTCGTCGGCGATCGTCGCCGCGATCATGCCGCTCGCGCTCTTCGTGATCGCGGGGCTCGCCGGAACGGACCTCGGGACCGCCCGCCCCGGCGTCGCGCTCGCGGTCGCCGTGGTCGTGGCCGCGCCGGTGCTTGCGACGTCGGTCGGCATGGCCGACCTGCGTGCCGCCGCCCGCGAGCGCAACCTGCTGCGCGCCGCGCTCTCGCCGGGCGACCCCGACCAGTCGTCGCTCGCGGCCCGCCGACTCGCCGAACAGCGTCGGCGCTCGAAGCGCGATCGACGCGTGCAGCGGCGCGCCCCGGCCGGTTGAGCAGGGCCGGCGCCCGCCCGCTCCTCACCCGGCGGCGAGGGCGGATGCCTCCTGCTCGCGCCGCTCGGCGATCGCGAGGTCGGTCGGGTCGCCGACGCGCGGCAGCGGTCCGAGCGCGACCCAGATCACGGCCGAGAAGGTGAGCAGCACGCCGATCAGGATGCCGAGCTGCGTGCCGACGAGCTCACCGACGATGCCGCCCGCGGCGGCGCCGAACGCGATCGTGCCGTACGAGACCCAGCGCATGCTCGCGTTCACCCGGCCGAGCAGGTGGTCGGGGGTGCGCAGCTGGCGGATGGTGATGAGGATGACGCTCGACAGCGTCGCACCGGCGTCGCCCACCGCGAACACGAGGCCGAGCACGATCACGAGCGTCGGCGCTCCCCACGAGGCATCCGCGACCGGAAGCAGGAGCAGCACGAAGCACTCGGCGACCGCGGTCCACAGGATGGGGCGGCCCGCCCCGAACCGTCGCACGAGCGGCCCCGCGAGCAACGACCCGGCCAGTGCGCCGGTCGCGCCGATCGCGAGGATGAGGCCGACCTGGAAGGCATCGAGGCCGAGCTGCTCGACGGCGTGCAGCAGGAACAGCACCATGACCCACTGGATGAACGGGTTGTAGAGCGCCGAGAAGCCGAGGTTGGCGACGAGGTACTTGTCGCGACGCACGTACGACATGCCCTCGCGCAGCTCGGTGGCGAACCCGGCGCGGCTGGTCGACGGCGACTCGGGCGCGCGGATGCCGGTGACCGAGACCGCCGAGACGACGTAGCCGACGGCCGTGACGAGCAGGGCGAGCGGGGCGGAGATGAGCTGCACGAGCATGCCGCCGAGGCCCGGCCCGCCCACCTGCACGGCGGCCGCGGTCGCCGCGAGGCGGGAGTTCGCGCGCTCGAGCCCCGACGGCGGCACGACGCTCGGCACGATCGACTGGTACGACACCTCGAACAGCACGGTGAAGCAGCCGATCGCCGCGGCGAGCAGCAGCAGCGCGGGCGTCGTCAGCACGCCGGCGACGGCCAAGGCGATGATCGCGACGGTCAGGGCCGCACGGCCCCAGTCGGAGATGACGATCATCGGGCGCCGCCGGTGCCGGTCGACGAGCACGCCGAGGGGGAGTGCGAGCAGCAGGAACGGCAGCCAGCGTGCGACGCCGAGCAGGCCGAGCTCGAGCGCGGATGCGTTCAGCATGAGCACGGCGAGCAGCGGCAGCGCGAGCTCGGCGACCTGCGCGGCGGCGACGCCGGCGCCCTGCGCGACCCACAGGCGCGAGAAGTCGGCGGAAAGCGGTGCGCGGCGCTGGATGTCGCGGACCGCAGCTCCGCGGCTGCTAACGGATGATCGTGCAAGCATGCATTACACACTGGCAGAAATGATCGAATGCGTAAAGCCCGAAGTGTGCATTAGAATCAATGCATGGCGAATCCGGTCACGTACCGCCGGCGCGACACCCCCTTCGCGCAGATCGGCGGCGCCGTCGGGCTCGACCTCATGAACACGATGTCCGAGCGGCTCGCCCTCGACCGCATCGTCGACTACCTGGTCGACTACGACGAGGTCGTGCGGTTCGCCGTCGAGTCGGGGCTCGTCGACGCCGCGCAGGAGACGGTGCTGCACGGGCTCGCGGTTCAGCACCCGGACGAGGCCGCCGCCGAGTGGGAGCGGGTGCGCGAACTGCGCGAGGCGCTCTACGCGGCCTGCTACGAGGGCGGGCCGACCGACCTGGTCGCGCGCGAGCACGCCGAGGCCGCTGCGGCCGGCATGCTCGCGCGCGGGGGCGACGGATGGGGGTGGAGCTTCGACGTCGACCTGGCGCTCCCGCGCCGACGCCTCGCGCTCGCCGCGGTCGAGCTGCTGCTGCGCGACGACCTCGATCGGCTGGCGCAGTGCGCCGACGCCGAGTGCGGCTGGGTGTTCCTCGACACCTCGCCGCGCCACAACCGGCGCTGGTGCGTCGCCTCCGACTGCGGCAACCGCAACCGGGTGCGCGAGTTCTACGCGCGCCGGCAGGCGGCGGGCGCCGGCGCGTCCGTCGGGTAGCGCGCCGGCCGGCGCGTCATGCGGTCGGCGCCGCGGCCGGGATCGCGGCCGGCACCTCGTCGAGCGAGAAGTAGACGGGGATGCCGCGATCCCGTGCGATCGCGACGTCCTGGTCGGCCCCGCGCGACGGTCCGGGCAGGCGCAGCACCGCATCGCAGTGCTGGAGGAGCCGCTCGGCGGTCGGGTACATGACCTCGGCCGCCAGTGGATCGGACGGGCCGCTCGCTCCTGCGCTCGCGAGCACGGGGAGTGCCACCCATTCGCCGATCATCGGTACGTGTCCGGCCTGGAAGATCGGCCAGGCTGCCTCTTCGAGCCGCCGCAGGTTCTTCGCCATCAGTTCGGGATCACCGCCGGTGCCCGAGGCGTAGGGTCCGGCGATCAGAATCAACATAGGCTTGGTCATATCGGGCACAATACAGCAGAAACGTGCAGAAACAGGAAGGAACCCGAATGCTCGCCGCTGCGCGCAAAGACCTGCTCCTGGAGCGCCTTCGACGCGACGGACGCATCGTCGCCAAGGAGGTGGCGGTCGAGCTCGGGCTGTCGGAGGACAGCATCCGCCGCGACCTGCGCGAACTCGACGCCGCGGGCCTGGCCGTGCGCGTGTACGGCGGTGCGCTGCCCGCATCCCCGGCCGTCGCCGACTACACCAGCCGCGAATCGGTGGCGCCCGAGAGCAAGCGGCGCGTCGCCGCGACCGCCGCTGCGATGATCGAGCCCGGCGCCACCGTGATCCTCGACGGCGGCACCACGACGCTCGCGATGGTCGATGCCCTGCCGAAGACGCTCGAGTGCACGATCATCACGCACAGCCCGACCATCGCGGCCAGCCTGCTCGACCACGCGGCCGACGTGTTCCTGATCGGCGGTCGCCTGTTCAAGCACTCGGCCGTCGCCTGCGGCGCAGCCGCGGTCGAGGCCGCCGGCACGATCAGCGCCGACCTCTTCTTCCTCGGCGTGACCGGAGTGCATCCGACCGCCGGCCTGACGACCGGCGACCCCGACGAAGCGGCCATGAAGCGCGCCCTCGCCTCACGCGCCGCCGAGACCTACGTGCTCGCGAGCGCCGAGAAGATCGGCACCGCCTCCCGCTACGCGGTCGTGCCGCTCGACGCCGTCGCCGGAATCATCACCGACGGCGAGCCGGGCAGCCGGACGCTGAGCGGACTCGCCGCGGCGGGAGTTCCGATCCTCTCGGCCGACGCGCACGCGCGCTGACCGCGTCGTCGGTCGTCGGTCGCCGGGCGTCGGCCGTGGCCGGGACGACGACGGCTGACGGATGCCGCGCTCGGGCTGCCGCCAGAGCGCAGGCAGTCCGCGGCGGGCGATGAGCCACTCGGCGACGATGAGGTTCGGCACCCAGCAGAGGAACGGGACGGCGGCGTACGCGTTCGCGAAGACGGCGTCGAAATCGGTACCGTCGGCGATGAACGGCAGCTGCACGAGCAGCAGCAGCGGCAGCCAGATGCGCAGCGTCACGGCCGCGTAGGTGAGGGCGAAGTTGCGCATCATCCAGGCGCGGTGGGTGTCGACGTCGTGGCGTCGGATCGCGCGGTAGGCGAGCCATCCCGTCACGAGCCAGAGCACCCCGAGCCCGCCGAAGCCGAAGAGACCGACGAGTCCGGCATCGTTGACGGGTGCGATGACGAGCGCCGCGATGCCGCCGACGCCGATCGCAGCGATATACACCCGGCCCGTCCAGCGGTGCACGCGCGGGCGCCGCTCGCGCAGGCCGCGCCAGAACTGCAGCGGTCCCAGGACGAGCGCGATGCCGCCGGCCACGATGTGCGCGTAGAACGCGATCCGGATCGGCAGCGGCTGCTCGGCGTAGTTGCCCGCCAGCCCGCCCGACGGCGACTCGGCGAGCTCGCGCAGCGGCGCGGTGAGATACGGCACGACCGCGAACGCGGCGATGCCGAGCGACGAGAGCAGCACCCACGTCCAGGCGATGCGGGTGCCGGTGCGGCGCGGTGCTGGGGAGGCCTCGGAGGTGTCGCCCGGTGTGCTCGGGCGGTCGGGAGCGGCGGTCTTCTGGGTGGTGTCGGTGGTCACAGCGGCAAGCTACGACCGCGCCGATCGCGCCGACAGGGGGCGAACCCCCGATTCGCGGAGGCGGTTCTCGCCCGTTCGGCCGTCGGTGGCGCGGGGTGTGGTCGTGTGGCCGTGCCGGGTGTGTTCGTGTGGTCCCGTGGTGCGGGTACGCCGGGGTTGACGCCGGACGCGCGCCCGTGAAACATCGGCGGCATGAACACCGACCAGCAACAGCTCACGTCGATCGACTCGGTGACGCTCGAGGTCGACGACCCCGAGGCATCCGCGCGGTTCTACGACGGCGCCTTCGGGCTCGGCGAACGGTTGCGTCTCAGGCCGTCGGATGCCTCGACGAGCGGCTTCCGCGGATTCACGATGTCGCTCATCGTGGGCCAACCGACCGACGTCGTGCACCTGTTCGACGCGGCCATCGCCGCAGGCGCGACCGTGCTGAAGCCCGCGGAGAAGTCGCTGTGGGGGTTCGGCGGCGTCGTGCAGGCGCCCGACGGCACGATCTGGCAGATGGCGAGCGAAGCCAAGAAGGACACCGGGCCGGCGACGCACCGCATCGAGAACGTCGTGCTGCTCATCGGCGCCGACGACGTGTCGGCGAGCAAGCGCTTCTACTCCGAGCGCGGGCTCTCGGTCGCGAAGAGCATCGGCGGCTACGTCGACTTCGCGATGCCGGGCAGTCCGATCGGGTTCGGCCTCTACAAGCGACGCGCACTCGCGAAGACCGTCGGCGTCTCTGCCGACGGCGCCGGCTCGCACCGCGTCGAGATCAACGGGAATGCCGCGGCGTTCGTCGACCCCGACGGATTCGCCTGGGCGCCTACGCCGTGAGCAGCTCGCCGATCTCGGGGAACGCCTGGCCGTAGCGGTCGACGAGCGATCGGGCGACGCCGACCGAGTCGACGAGCGGGTGCGCGGCGAAGCCGCGCCAGGCGAGCTCGCGCGAGCGCTCGTGCACGGCGCCGATGATGAGGCGCTCGGCCGACTTCACCTGCGTGATGAGGCCGAGCATCTCGCCCGCCACCGGCGCGATCGACCACGGGTGCACGCCGTCGGCGTCGACGACGCAGCCGACCTCGACGACGGCGTCGTCGGGCAGCTGCGGAACCAGCGTGTTGTTGCGCACGTTGAGGATCATCGTCGCCGAGCGCCCGCTCGCGAGCGCCGCCATGAGGTCGAGCGCCACCTGGTGGTACCCGCCGCCGTCGACGTCCGACTCGTGGCGCTCCTCGTCGTCGTCTCGGCTCTCGGCCATGTAGCTCGACTCGCGCTCGTGCCGCGCACGCATCCACGTCTCGAGCGGGTCGTCGCCGGGGGCGCTGTAGAACGCCGACTGCTGGCGGTCGATGAACTCGCCGCGGGTCGCCGCCGCCGAACGGATGCGTGCCGTCGCCTCGCGCGTGAAGTAGTAGTAGTACAGGTACTCGTTCGGCAGGGCGCCGATCGCACGCACCCAGTCGAAGCCCATGAGCCGCGCCTCTTCGATGCGTTCGAGCGAACCGTCCGACTCGAGCAGCCGTGGCAGCAGTTCGTCTCCGCCGGCCGTGATCGATCGCAACCACCCCAGGTGGTTGAGTCCGACGTAGTCGAACGCGATGGCGTCGGCCGAGCTGCCCGTCGCAGCGGCGGCGCGGCGCATGAGGCCGATCGGGGTGTCGCAGATGCCGACGACCCGGTCGCCGAGCACGCGCTGCATCGCTTCGGTGACGATGCCCGCGGGGTTCGTGAAGTTGATGACCCAGGCGTCGGGGGCGACCCTGCGGATCGTCTCGGCGAGGCGGGTCATGAACGGCACCGTGCGCAGTGCGTAGGCGAGGCCGCCCGGGCCGACGGTCTCCTGGCCGAGCACGCCGAGGTCGAGGGCGGTGCGCTCGTCGAGGATGCGGCCCTGCGTGCCGCCGATGCGCACGGCGCTGAAGACGAAGTCGGCGCCGCGCAGCGCCTCCTCCAGGTCGGTCGTCGTCGTGATCGCCGGCACGTGCCGGCGCTCCTGCGCGAGGCGCGACACGATCGCCCCGATCGTCTCGAGTCGCGACGCCGACACGTCGTAGAGCGCGAGCTCGTCGATGCGCACGGGTGCGTCGTCGGCCGCGACCGCCTCGAAGACCTGCGGCACACGGAACCCGCCGCCGCCGATGATGGTGAGCTTCACGCGACCATCACCTCGACTCCCGCCTCGCGGAGCAGATCGAGGGTGGAGGCATCCGCATCGTCGTTCGTCACGACCGCCGAGATCTGGTCGGGGCCGCAGACGCTCAGCACGCCGACGCCGGGGAACTTCGAGCCGTCGGCGAGCACGACCGTGCGCTGGGATGACTCGATCATCGCCCGTTTGATCGGCACCTCCATGCCGGTGGTGTCGGAGATGGTGCCGTCGGCGCGGATGCCGCTCGTGCCGAGGAAGCACGTCGTCGCGCGGATCTGGGCGAGGGCCTGCTCGGTGAGCGTGCCGATCATCGAGTTGTAGTTCTTGCGCACGGCACCGCCGAGCACGATGAGCTCCACCACGTCGTCGTCGCGGAGCTCGTCGATGACCGCGAGGCTCGCGGTGATGACCGTGATGCGCCGGCCGCGCAGCTGCGCCGCGAGCAGGGCCGTCGTCGTGCCGATGTCGATGATGACGACGTCGCCCTCGGCGACCAGCTCGGCCGCACGCTCGGCGACCCGCGACTTCTCGGGCGCGTGCTGGCGCTCGACGTCGGTGAACGGGATCTGGTCGGGCTCGATGCTGCCCCCGCCGCGCACGCGACGCAGCAGGCCCTCGGCGCTCAGCGCGTTGAGGTCGCGACGGATCGTCGAGAGCGAGACGCCGAACTGCTCGGCGAGCTCTTCGACCGTGACCTCACCGTCGGTGCGCAGGGAGTTCAGGATGTGCGCCTGTCGCGTTGCTGTGAGCATGAGCATGATGCTAGCAGTCAACTTCGAGCATGAATTGACAATTTCACGCATGAATTGACGCAGCACCGTTCATTCGAGAGTATGTTCAGTCAAAGCCGATCGACGATCGCGCAGGCGATCGCAATCAAGGAGGATGCGTGGCTGAACGGGCTGCCGACGACGGCGTCGACGTGCTCCTCACCGGGCCCGTCTTCTTCGACCTCGTGTTCACCGGCGTCGACGGGGCACCGCGCCCGGGCACCGAGGTGTACGCAGAGGGCCTCGCGTCGAGCCCGGGCGGCGTCGCCAACCTCGCCGTCGCCACCGCCCGCCTCGGCCTCGGCACCGCGCTCGCGGCGACGCTCGGCGACGACGTCTACGGTCGCTGGTGCTGGGAGTTCCTCGCCGACCGCGAGGGCATCGACCTCGGCCGCTCGCGCCTCGTGCCCGACTGGCCCACGCCCGTCACCGTCTCGATCGCCTCCGGCAGCGACCGCAGCATGGTCACCCGCGAGGAGCCGGCGCCGTTCACCGCGGGCGAGCTCGTCGGCGACCGACCCGCCGCTCGCGCGACCTTCGTCGACCTCGGCGCCTCGCGCGGGGGCCGGGAGGTCGACGCCTGGTGGCGGGCCGCAGCCCACTCGGGCACGAAGATCTTCGCCGACCTCGGCTGGGACTCGAGCGGACGCTGGGACCCGGCCGACCTGCGCCTCCTCGCCGACTGCTACGCCTTCACCCCCAACGAGACCGAGGCCATGGCCTACACGCGCACCGACTCGGCGGCCGGCGCGGCCCGCGCGCTCGCCGAGCTCGTGCCGCTCGTCGTCGTCACGCGCGGCGAGCACGGTGCCGTCGCGATCGACTCGGCGAGCGGCGACGAGGTCGTCGTGCCCGCGGTGCCGACGAGCGGACGGGACGCCACGGGCGCCGGCGACGTCTTCGGTGCGGCCCTCGTGTTCGGCACCCTGCGCGACTGGGACCTCGAACAGCGGCTCTCGTTCGCGTCGCTCTGCGCGGCGCTCGCCGTCGAGCACCCCGGCGGCGCGGTCGGCGCCCCCGGCTGGGGCGACGTCGCCGACTGGTGGAGTCGTGCGCAGGGCGGCGACGATCGCGAGCTCGCGACGAGATTCGCCTTCCTGAGCGACGCCGTCCCCGAGGCATCCGGGCGCCGCAGAGCGGAGCTCACCTTCCCCTTCGCCGACTACGGCACCACAGCGGCCCGGCGATCGAATCCCGAGAAGAGAGGTACATCATGAGACGGAACACCCGACTGACCGCGGTGGCGCTGACGGGCGCCGCCCTCGTCGTCGCCCTCACGAGCTGCGCCCCCGGCACCGGTGCGAGCCCCGGCAACACCGCCGACACGGGCGACATCAGCACCGACATCTCGGATGTCGGCGACGTCACCCTGACCGTGTGGGACCAGGAGGTGCGCGGCGGCCAGAACGAGCAGATGGAGCAGCTCAACGCCGCGTTCATGGAGAAGTACCCGAACGTGACGATCGACCGCAACTCGCAGTCGTTCGACGACCTCGCGACCACGCTGCGGCTCGCCCTCACCGACGCCGACGCACCCGACGTCGTGCAGGCGAACAACGGCCGCAACACGATGGGCCAGTTCGTCGCCGCCGAGCAGTTGCGCCCGCTCGACGACTACGCCGAGGCGTACGGCTGGTTCGACCGGTACTCGCCGTCGGTGCTGCAGTACTCGACGTACAGCGATGACGCGAAGGTGTTCGGCGACGGCAACCTGTACGGCCTGCCGCAGGTCGGCGAGGTCGTCGGCGTCTTCTACTCGAAGTCCAAGCTCGAGGAGCTCGGCCTCGAGGTGCCGGCCGACTGGTCCGAGTTCGACGCGGCCCTGAAGACCGCGAAGTCGGCGGGGGAGACGCCGATGCTGCTCGGCAACATCGAGAAGTGGCCCGCGCTGCACGTGTTCGGCCCGGTGCAGGGCGACGACGTCGACGCCGAGGTCATCACCGACCTCGGCCTCGGCAACGCCGGCCAGAGCTGGACCACGCCCGAGAACGTCGCGGCCGCCGAGACCCTGCAGGGCTGGGTCGAGGCCGGCTACTTCAACGACGGCGTGAACGGCACCGACTACGACGCGGCCTGGCAGTCGCTCGCGGCCGGCGACGGCGTCTTCCTCATCGGCGGTTCGTGGCTCGCCGCCGACCTCGCCGACGCGATGGGCGACGACGTCGGGTTCTTCATCCCGAACACCGGCGACGGCACGCCCGCGACCACGGGCGGAACCGGCCTGCCGTTCACGATCACCTCGGCGGCCGACAACACCGACGTCGCCGCGGCGTACATCGACTTCATCACGAGCGATGAGGCGATGGACGTGCTCGCCGAGACCGGCAACCTGCCCGTCAACCGCACCGCCGAGCTCGCCCCGAGCGAGGGCGTGATGGCCGACGTGTTCACCGTGTTCGGCGACGTCACCGGCAACGGCAGCCTGCTGCCCTACCTCGACTACGCGACGCCGACCTTCGGCGACACGATGGGACAGGCGCTGCAGGACCTGCTCGCCGGGCAGGCGACACCCGAGCAGTTCACCGAGACCCTCGAGGCCGACTACTCGGAGTTCGTCGAAAGCAATGGCTGACGGCACGACCACGGTCGGGCGGAGCGCCTCTCGGCGCTCCGCCCGATCGGCGTGGGTTCCCTGGGCGTACCTGGCCCCCGCCCTCCTGCTCTACGGGGTCTTCCTGCTGTTCCCGCTCGTGCGGGCCGCGCAGTTC
Source organism: Agromyces sp. NPDC055658 (assembly GCF_053618155.1). Lineage (NCBI taxonomy): Bacteria > Bacillati > Actinomycetota > Actinomycetes > Micrococcales > Microbacteriaceae > Agromyces > Agromyces sp. NPDC055658. Next base: position 80,932 of record NZ_JBSHHD010000018.1, read on the forward strand.
TCGTTCTTCGAGTGGGACGGGCTCGGAGCCTCCACCTTCGTGGGGTTCGACAACTACGTCGAGATCATCTTCGACGAGCGCCTGCGCGAGGCCTTCTGGCACGCGCTCGTGCTCGTGTTCTTCTACGCGGTGCTGCCGCTCGTGATCGGCCTGCTGCTCGCGAGCCTGCTCACCCGCGCCCAGGTGCGCGGGCTCGGGTTCTTCCGCAGCGTGATCTTCCTGCCGCAGGTCATCGCGATGGTCGTCGTCGCCGTCACCTGGCGGCAGATCTACGCGCCCGACGGCCCGCTCAACGGGTTCCTGCGCATGATCGGGCTCGGCGCGCTCGCGCGTCCGTGGCTCGGCGACTACGCGTTCACGCTGCCCGCGGTCGGACTCATCGGCACGTGGGTGTGCACGGGCCTCGTGACCGTGCTGCTCATGGCCGGCATGAGTCGCGTGCCCCGCGAGCTCTACGAGGCGGCGCGGCTCGACGGCTCGGGCCCGGTGCGCGAGTTCTTCGCGATCACGCTGCCGATGGTGCGCGGCGAGATCACCGTGGCGCTCACGCTCACGATCGTCGCCGCCCTCAAGACGTTCGACCTCGTCTACGTCACGACGAGCGGCGGGCCGGGCACGTCGACGACCGTGCCGAGCTATGAGATCTACCGTCGGGCGTTCGAGCTCGGCGAGGTCGGTGTCGCGACCGCGGTGGGCGTCGTGCTCACCATCATCGTCTTCGCCATCAACGGCGTCGTGAACATGATCGGAGACCGCAAGTGAAGGTGTCCCCGATCGAACGAGGCGCGAACTACGTCGTGCTCGTCGCGTTCGCGCTCATCGTGCTCGGCCCGATCGCCGTCATCGTCTCGCTCGCCTTCGGGCCGCAGAGCGCGTCGGCCGCACGCGAGGGCGGGCTGTTCCACCCCGAGAACTTCCCCGAGGCGTGGGAGATCGGCCGGTTCGGCCAGTACATGCTCAACTCGGTGATCGTCGCGGTGATCGTGGTCGTCGTGGCGGTGCTCGCGTCGATCCTCGCCGGGTACGCGCTCGGCACCATGAAGTTCCGCGGCGCGACGCTCATGTTCTACGTGTTCCTGCTCGGCATCATGGTGCCGACCGAGGCGTTCATCGTGCCGCTCTACTTCGACCTGCGGGTCGTCGGGCTGACGAACACGGTCTGGGGCGTCGCCGCGCCGCAGATCGCGATGTCGATCGCGTTCGGCACCTATTGGATGCGCACGTACTTCCGCACCTCGAGCCGGGCGCTGATCGACGCCGCGCGCCTCGACGGGGCGGGCTCGATGCGCATCCTCTGGCAGGTGCTCGTGCCGATCGGGCGCCCGGCGATCCTGACGCTCGTGCTGCTCACGTTCATGTGGACGTGGAACGAGTTCCTCATCCCGCTCGTGATGTCGCCGAGCGGGTCGGTGCGCACCGCGCCGCTCGGGCTCGCGTTCTTCCAGGGTCAGTACACGCAGGGCACGGCGCTGCTCGCCGCGGGCGCGGTCATGGTCGCGCTGCCGATCGTGCTGCTCTACGTGTTCCTGCAACGGCACTTCATCAAGGGCATGATCGAGGGCGCCGTGCGCGAGTGAGGCCCGCGCGCCGGCCGGCGCAGAGCGGGGTGCGCGCGTCGTCTCGGCGTGCACCCCGCATCGGCGTGCCCGCTGTGCGCAACTCCGCGCACGCGTTAATGCGTGAAACTGCGTGAAACTGCTTGATTGTTCGATCGAGTCTGCTCTAGCTTGATGGGAGATCGGGCGGCAGTCCGTCGTCCGAGCGTCCAACGGAGGACCGCATGAAACGACATCACGCCATGCTGCTGACCTCGCTGGTCACGGCCGCCGTACTCATGGGACCGGGTACCGCGATGGCAGCGACGATGGGCACCGAAACCCCGGCGGCCGATGCCGCCACGAAGCTCGAGGCGGGCGACCCCTCGATCGCGATCGACACCGAGCGCGGCAAGATCGACATCATGGGCATCTGGGCCCACCCCGACGACGACGCCGGGTTCACGACGCCCTGCGGCGTCTGGCACGACCTCTACGGCGTGCGCTGCGGCATCATCATGGCCACGCGCGGCGAGGGCGGCTCGAACTCGGTCGGCCCCGAGGCCGGCCCCGACCTCGGCCTCCGCCGGGAGAACGAGGACCGCACCTCCCACGTGCGCTCGGGCACGATCGACATCTTCAACCTCGACCGGGTCGACTTCTTCTACAACACCTCGGCGGCGCTCACCGCGCAGGTGTGGGACGCCGAGGAGACCCTGCGCCGCACCGTGCGCATCATCCGCGAGACCCAGCCCGAGATCCTGGTCGGCTCGACGCCGTCGCTCGCGGCCGGGCACGGCAACCACCAGTACGCGCAGGGCCGCATGATCTGGGAGGCCGCGGCCGCGGCCGCCGATCCCGAGATGTTCCCCGAACAGCTCGAGGGCAGGGGCGCCGTCGACACCTGGCAGGTCAAGAAGATCCTCGCCGGCGGCCTCACGACCGGCTCGGGAGGCACGGCCGCGCCGAACTGCAACACCGGCTTCACGCCGGCCGCGACGAACCCGTTCACGGTCGTCGGCACGTGGACCGGCTACGACTCGCCGTACGTCTGGGCCGAGGGCAACGTGCAGGGCCAGCAGGCGGGCACCGCCAAGTCGTGGGCGCAGGTCGGCCGCGAGGGCGGTCGGGCGCACCCCACGCAGGCACGCGTGATGGAGAAGGGCCTCACCAACCCCACCTGCCAGCGCTACGGCGTCTCGCAGTCGATCGTGCCGATGCAGCCGAACAGCTCGCCGGCCTCCGCGAACGACGACGCGGTGCTCTACGGCGCCGTCGTCGCCGACCCCGGCGGCATGCCGCTCGGCTCCGAGTTCTCGCTCGCGGTCGACGACTACTACGAGGCCGCCGGCGAGCCGTTCGAGGTCACCGTCTCGGCGCGCTCAGGCGAGGGCGACCTCGGCGGCGGCACCGTGAGCCTCGCGGTTCCCGCGGGCTGGCAGGTCTCCGACCCCGTCGAGCTCGACGGCATCGGCGACGAGGATGCCTCGGCGGCGACGTTCACCGTCACCCCGGCCGCCGACGCGGCAGCGGGCGTCTACAAGCTCGCCGCTTCGTTCGACGGCGAGGTCACCGCGTACAACGACACCCGCATCGCGCTCGTCGCGCCCGTCGAGGGTCGCTTCGAGCGCTGGGGCAACATGGCCGAGTACGAGCAGTGGACCCGCGACCACGACGCCTACGTGGGCGGTCGCTCGAACGCCGTCGCCCAGATCGGCGCCGGCGAGACCGTGACGGTGCCGGTCGAGGTGACCAACCGCACCGCCTCGACGGAGTCGGGTGAGGTCGCGCTCGCGCTGCCCGCCGGGTTCGTCGCCGACGAGGCATCCAAGCCGTTCACGGGGCTCGCCGCGGGCGACACCGCGACGGTCGAGTTCGTCGTCACGCACACCGACCCAGCCGACCTCGGCAGCCGCACGGTGACGTTCACCGCGACGACGACCTCGGGTGCGGGCACCTCGACCGAGAACGAGACGGTGTACCTCGTGCCGACGGTCGTGATCCCGCAGCTCGCCTCGGCACCGACCGTCGACGGCACCGCCGACGACGTCTACACGGGCGAGCCGGTCGACATCGGCACCCGGTGGGAGGGCGCGGCCTGCGCCGTCGAGGGCGTCGACTGCGGCGACGGCAGCCTCGCGAAGCTCGGCTGGTACGACGACGCGCTCTACGCGCAGATCCGCGTGACCGACGACGTGGCGAGCGCCGCCGCGACGCCCGACCGGTGCTTCGGCCACTGGCTCGTCGACTCGGTCGAGCTGCTGCTCGACCCGCGCGGCGACTCGGTCGACACGTCGACGACGTTCAAGCTCGGCATGTTCCCGTTCACCGACGATGCCGAAGCCGCCAACGGCAACGGCGAGGACGGCCCGTGCTGGTCGCGCGACGCCGACAACCACCAGGGATTCTCGACGGGGCCGCTCGCCGAGACCGTCGAGGGCGGGCTCAACGCCGTCGGCGTCGAGGTGGCGGTCGAGGTCGCCCGCGAGGCCGACGGCACCTACGCCGGCGGCGGCTACGACCTCGAGGTGAAGGTGCCGCTCGCGGCCCTGCCCGCCGCGGTCGGCCCGACCGGCGCCGTGCCGTCGGGCGACGCCGCGCAGAACGACGTCGACCCGCGGTACCTGGGGCTCAACGTGACCCCGTACGACTCCGACACCCAGGACTTCATCGGCCAGACCCGCACCGCGTGGTCGGCCTTCGGAAGCCAGCAGTCGGAGCCCTACCGCTGGGGTCACGCCTACCTCGACGGGTACGCCCCGCCGGCCGACCGGTCGACCGAGGCGTCGGCGCCGATCATCCCCGACACCGCCCTGCAGGGCGTGCAGTCGCCGCAGACGGTCGCGCAGTCGGCGACCCGGGGCGGCACGATCTCGGGGGTGCAGCCGAGCGATGCGATGAGCGTCACCGACGTCAAGGTCCAGCAGAAGAACGTGCGCATCTCCTACGACACCGAGGAGGCGGGCACCGTGCGCGTCTTCCTCTGGAAGGGCGATACGACGTTCATCCCGGTCTGGACCACGAGCTGCGCCGGCGACGTGTACGGCTTCGAGGCCTGCTCGCCGGCCGACGGCGCGGCCCCGCCGTGGGCGCCCGACATGAGCGGCCGACTGCTGGGCTCGTTCGAGCAGGCCGTCGACGCCGGGACGGGCAAGCTCGCCGTGCCGATCGACGCGGCCACCCGCGCGGCGCTCGCCGACGACGCCCGCATCCTCGTCTCGTACGCCGAGCAGGGCGGCATCGAGGCGGGCAGCGGCGACGGCGTCAACGCGTGGAGCTTCCCGATCGAGGCGACCAAGCCCGGCAAGGGCTGATCCGCCGCGCGAACGCCCGGCCCGCATCC
>NZ_JBSHHD010000019.1:0-69593 GCF_053618155.1 Agromyces sp. NPDC055658
CGCACCGACCACCCCGAGCTGCAGTGGCTCACCGAGTCCCAGTTCGTCGGGTACGCCCGGGCCGAGCCGGGCTTCGTCATCATCCGCGTGTTCCGCCTCGTCTGAGGCGGCGTCACCCGACCGGATGCCTCGCCCGAGGGATCCCGAACCCCGAGCTTGATGCAGAGAATCGAGACCGACATGACCGAACCCGCCGACCTCGTCATCGTGAACGGGCGCGTCTTCGACGGGCGCGTGCGCACCGTGCACACCGCGGTCGCCGTCGCGGGCGACCGAATCGTGCGCGTCGGTGCCGATGCCGACGTGCTCGCGCTCCGCGGTGACGCGACACGCATCGTCGACGCCGCAGGCGGCGTCATCCACCCTGGGTTCGTGGACGCGCACGTGCACGCGGCGTTCGCGGGTGTCGAACGGCTGAGCCTCGACCTCACGCCGGCGCAGAGCGTCGAGGAGACGCTCGAGCTGATTCGCGCCGGCGCCGAGCGCAGCGACGCCGGATGGCTCACGGGTGGCGGGTGGAGCCACGAGCTGTTCCCGGCGCCCACCAGGCAGGTGCTCGACGCGATCGTGCCCGACCGCCCCGTCGCGCTGAGCGACGCCGGGCACCACACGCTGTGGGTCAACTCGCGGGCGCTCGAGCTCGCGGGCGTCGATCGCGACACCCCGCAGCCGCACAACGGGCACATCCACCTCGACGCCGACGGCGACCCGACCGGGTACCTCAACGAGACCGCGGCCGAGTTGGTCGGACGGGTGATCCCGCCGGCCACCGAGGACGAGGTGCTCGCCGGCCTGCTGAACGCGCAGGAGTACCTGTGGTCGATCGGCGTGACGGGCTGGCACGAGGCGATCCTCGGCGAGTACAACGGCAAGGCCGACTGCACGCCCGCGTACCTGCGCGGCATCGCCTCGGGCGAGCTGCGGAGTTCGGTTTCGGGGGCGCTCTGGATCGCGCCCGGGCTGCAGCTCCACGAGGTGCCGGCGCTCGTGGCCCGGTTCGTCGAGCTGCGTACGCGCAACGCTCTCGCGGGATTCTCCACCTCGACGGCGAAGGCGATGATCGACGGTGTGCCACACGGCGAGACGGCAGCGCTGCTCGAGCCCTACTGCAACCACGGCGACGGGTTCGCCGGTGAGCTGCACTTCGACGAGGACGTGATCCGGGCGTTCGTCGCCCAGCTCGACGCGGCAGGCTTCGCGCTGCACCTGCACATCATGGGCGACCGCGGCATCCGGGTCGCGCTCGACGCGATCGAGGCGGCACGGGAGGCGGCACGCGCTGACGGCGCGGGGTGGGCGGCGCCCCGCCACCACATCGCGCACCTGTCGATGGTCCGGCCCGAGGACGCCGCGCGATTCGGCCCGCTCGGCATCACCGCGAACATCCAGGGCCTGTGGGCCGCTCCCGACCCGTACGTCGTGCCGATGATCGGCGAGGAGCGGATGCTCGCCGGTTACCCGTTCCGCGCGATGGCCGACGGCGGGGCCGAGCTCGCGATGGGCTCCGACTGGCCGGTGTCACCGCCCGATCCGTGGCTCGCGATCCACGTCGTCATGAACCGCTGGGCGCCGCCGCCTCCCGGGGTCCCGCTGCCGCCGCTCCCCGAGGGGGCCGTGCCGCCGACGCTCGACGCCGAGCACCAGGCGCTCACGCTCGAGCAGGCGTTCGCGGCCTACACGTCGGGGTCGACCGAGCTCGTGCTCGGGCGTCCGGGTCGGGTCCGGGTCGGCGAGCGGGCCGATCTCGCGGTCGCGACGGGCGACCCGTTCGAGCTGCCCGCTGAAGCGATCGTGTCGCTGCAGACCGCCTTGGCCGTCGTCGGGGGCGAGGTCGTGTTCGAACGATGAACGACGTTGCCTGGCCCTCCCAGCGGACAGGCCTCAGTCGGCGCTTTGTTGACTACAGGCAATTGGCACGACGCCGCCCAAACCAATCCACGAGCGAGTTGGTCGTCGCTCGTTCGCGAGCCCCGTGGCCCCTGAACGTCTCTCGCTAGTCACCCGCAATGCAACGTCGTACGTGCTGAGTTTGATCCGTGGTTGTTGAGACCGGCGTTCAGGAGCACCGGGACCTCGCCGAATACCCGAACAGCCAGTAGAAGCCCATCCGAGCAGCGCGCGCGCCGCTGGCGGCGCCCGGGGCAGCGCAGCCGCCGCCGGTAGTCTGCCGCGGCCGCATGGCCGCATGGCCGCGGCCGCGCGGGACTCCGGCGGACGCGAGAGGTCACGCCCCGAGTTCGATGCCGATCGCGCGCAGCACCTCAGCGGCGACCGCGACCGTGCAATAGAGCGCCAGCAGCCCGCCGAGGGCCTTCTCTCGCCACGACCCGGTGTCGCCGAGCAAAGGCAGCGCGACGAACCCGTTCGGCAGCCAGACGCGGTTCACGAGCGGCACGGCACGCACGAAGGACGGCGGCCGCGGCATCCACGGCCAGAGAAGACCGGGCAGGCCGCCCGTCGTGAGCGCATCGCCGGCGAGGTGGGCGACGAACCCGAGCGCGACCGCGAGCGGGAACCAGGCGAGTCCGCCCGGCGCCACGACGATGAGCACGAGTGCGAGCGCGAGACCCGCGATCCATGCGGTGAACCACGAATCGACGAAGTCGCGCGCCTTGACGCCGAAGCACGTGAGCGCGGCGACGCCTGCGGCGACGCCGATCGAGAGCGGACCCACTCCGTCGACCTCCACGGTCGCGAAGGTGAGCGCCCACGCCGCGCCCGTGACCACGAATGCGCCAAGGAGTGAGTGAGCCCCGTGCCGGTGCCCGCCGGAGACGGCCTCGACGGTGCGGGCGGTCAACCGGCCGAGCACCGGCACCGACTGCGCGATGGTCGCGCTGTGATGATCGGCGTCGGGGAGGAGGGCCGCTCCGGCGCAGACCAGTGAGCCTGCGAGCACGGCGACCGGGTCGAGCGGAAGGGCACCGCTCGAGAGGTACGGCACGGTGCCGGTCACGGCGATCCAGGCGGCCGCTCCGCTCACCGCATGACTGACCCCCATCATCGCCGGCCGCCGTCGGAGGAGGCATGAACGGCGATCGGGGCGCGGTGCATCGGGTCGGATCCTTCCGGTAGGGCGTTGCGATCGTAGCGGCACCCGCCCACACCGAGCGCGCGGCGGCGTAGGCTCGAAGGCGTGCAGATCCGAGACATCCCGCTCACGACCATCGACGGCGAGCCCGCCTCGCTCGCCGACCACGCCGACGAGGTCGTCATGGTGGTGAACGTCGCGTCGCGCTGCGGGCTCACCCCGCAGTACGAGAAGCTCGAAGCCCTGCAGCGCGAGTACGAAGACCAGGGCTTCACCGTCATCGGCTTCCCGTGCAACCAGTTCGCCGGGCAGGAGCCCGGCGAGGCCGACGACATCAAGGAGTTCTGCTCGATGACGTACGGCGTGAGCTTCCCGCTCATGGAGAAGACCAAGGTCAACGGCCGTCACCGTCACCCGCTCTACGAGGAGCTGACGAAGGTGCAGGATGCCCGCGGCAAGGCCGGCCGCGTGAAGTGGAACTTCGAGAAGTTCGTCATCCTCCCCGATGGCGAGGTGCACCGCTTCCGGCCGACCACCGAGCCCGACGACCCGGCGATCATCGCCACGATCGAACGCGGCCTCGCCAGGCGGCGCGCCGCCTGAGGCATCCGCCCGCGCCCGGCGCGGTTCCTTGACCCCCCGACAGGGGCGGCCCAGAATTGGGGGGTCGATCAGAACGTAGGAGCGGAGTCCGAATGTCAGACGCGTACGCCCGTCCGAGCCGCGACGACCAGCCGACGGTGCCCGATTTCGCACCGGCACCCGAGTCGACCGACGACACCGTTGCGATGCCGCCCGCCCCGTCGAACGACGTCCGTCCCTGGGGCCGCGACCTGCGATTCATGCTCGTCGTGCTCGTCGCGATCGTCGTGCTGTTCATCGCGTTCGCGTTCGTCGTCGCCTTCGGCCCGTCGGCCGGTGCGATCAGCGCGCTCGCGATCGTCGCGGCGCCGATCGCGACCATGGTGGCCGCCTACTACGGCATCTCGCTCGCGCTGCGCCAGGTGCGCGACGCGCGCGACGCGGCCGAGTCGGCCGACGCGCGCGCCCGCGCCGCAGAGACGAGCGCCCGCGAGTCCGACGCCTGGGCGGCGCAGATGGAGTCGGGCCTCCGGGTGTCGGTCGCCAAGCTGCGCGCCGCGGGTGTCGACACCCGCGATGTCGAGCGCGCCGCGGGCACGCCCGACGAGTTCTTCTGATCGGCCGATCGACGGGGCCCGCCCGCCTCAGAGCTCGGCGAGCACCGAGATCGGGTGCTCGATGCAGCGCGCCACGAACGTCAGGAACGCCGCAGCCTCGGCGCCGTCGCACACCCGATGGTCGAACGACAGCGTGAGTTCCGTCACCGTCCGCACGGCCAACGCGCCGTCGACCACCCAGGGGCGCTCCACGAGGCGCCCGATGCCGAGCATCGCCGCCTCGGGGTGGTTGATGATCGCAGCCGAACCGTCGACCCCGAGGGTGCCGTAGTTGTTCAGCGTGAACGTTCCCCCCGTGAGGGCGTTCGGGGCGAACGCGCCCGTCGTCGCCGCCTCGGTCTGCACGCCGATCGCGTCGCGCAGTTCGCGCAGGGTCATGCGCTCGGCGTCGTGCACGACGGGCACCATCAGCCCACGTGGCGTCTGCGCGGCGAGTCCGAGGTTGACGGCGCCGTGCAGCACGAGCTCGCCGCGTTCGGCGTCGTAGCTCGAGTTGAGCCGGGGGTGACGGCGCAGCCCGGCCACCACGAAGCGCGCGACGAGCGCCGTGGTGCCGAAGCGTTCACCGGTCGCCTCGTTCAGGTGACGCCGGGCCTCGACGAGCGCGGTCGCGTCGACGTCCATCCAGACGGTCGCCTCGGGGATCTCGCGGCGGGAGCGCGAGAAGTGCGAGGCGGCGGCCCGCGCGACGCGGTCGAGCGGCAGCCGCTCGTCGCCGGCCGCCGTGGTGGGGGCCGGGGCGGCGTCGGGTGCGGATGCCCCGACGCGAGTCGGCGCAGTGTCGGCTCCGGGGCGTTGCGCCTGCTGCTCGCCGATGTACGCCTCGACGTCGCGCCGCATGACGAGGTGGTCGGGGCCAGTGCCGGTCAGCCGGCTCGCGTCGAACCCGTGCTGACGTGCGAGACGGCGCACGATGGGGGAGACGACGGGGGAGCGTCGCGCGGGGTCGAGCATCGTCGGCGCGTTCGCACCGGCGCCGGTCGAGGCTCCGCCGCCAGCGCCGCCGCTGCGGCGACGGCCGAATCGTGCGGGCGCGGAGGCCGCGCGCTTGGTCGCGCCGCTCGTGCGGGTCCCGTAGCCGATCAGCACGGCGCCCGATTCCTCGGTCGCGACATCGGTCGGAGCGGCGACGCCCGGTTCGGCGGCCACCGGAACCGCACCCGGCGAGGCGACGTCGGCCGCCGAGGCCGCCGTGGTCGAGTCATCCCCGGCGGTCGCCGCGGTCGCCGCGGTCGCGGCACCGAGCGTCAGCAGCACCGCGCCGGCGTGCAACGTCTCGCCGACCTCGCCGCCGAGCGACTCGACGACGCCGGCGAAGGGCGTCGGCAGCTGCACGACCGACTTCGCCGACTCGAGTTCGACGACGGGCTGGTCGATCGCGACCTCGTCGCCGGGCGCGACGAGCCAGGCGACGATCTCGGCTTCGGTGAGGCCCTCGCCCAGGTCGGGCAGGATGAACTCGCGGGTCATGCGTCCCACTCCCAGGTGTCGAGTGCTGCGAGCACGCGGTCGGCCGTCGGCAGGTGGTGCTCCTCGAGCTTCGGCGACGGGTACGGGATGTCGAAACCCGCGATGCGCAGGATCGGCGCTGCGAGATGGTGGAAGTTGCGCTCGGTCACCCGGGCTGCGACCTCCGCTCCGTAGCCGCCGAACTGGGCGGCCTCGTGGATGACGGCGGCGCGCGACGTCTTGCGCACCGACGCGCCGACCGTCTCGTCGTCGAAGGGGGAGAGGCTCCGCAGGTCGACGACCTCGATCGAGAGCCCTTCGTCGATCGCCGCGTCGGCGGCCTCGAGCGCGGTGCGGACGGTCGGCCCGTAAGCGAGGAGCGTGACGTCGGTGCCCTCGCGCACGACGACGGCACGATCCATGGGCGCCGTCGTCACCGGCAGTGCGAGCGGGGCCCTCGCCCAGTACCGGCTCTTCGGTTCCATGAACACCACGGGGTCGTCGCTGTCGATCGCCTCGCGCAGCATCGAGTAGGCGTCGGCGGGGTTCGAGGGCATGACGACCGTGAGGCCCGGTGTCGACGCCCAGTACGACTCGGAGGAGTCGGAGTGGTGCTCGACGCCGCCGATCGCGCCGGCGCACGGGATCCGCACGACCATCGGCAGCGTGACGCGGCCCTTGGTGCGGTTGCGCATCTTGGCGACGTGCGAGACCATCTGCTCGAACGCGGGGTAGCTGAACGCGTCGAACTGCATCTCGACGACCGGGCGCAGGCCGTACATCGCCATGCCGACGGCGGTGCCGATGATGCCCGACTCGGCGAGCGGCGAGTCCCAGATGCGGTCTTCGCCGAACTGCGCCTGCAGGCCGTCGGTCACCCGGAACACGCCGCCGAGCGGGCCGACGTCCTCGCCGTAGACGACGACGCGGTCGTCGGCGGCCATCGCGTCGCGCAGTGCGGCGCCCAGCGCCCCCGCCATCGTCAGTTCGGTCGGGGATGCCTCGGCGCGGGCGCCTGCGGTCGCGGTGGCGGTCATCGGCCGGCCTCCTGCGCGGCCTCGGCGAGCTCGGCCTCGAGGAAGGCGCGCTGCTCGGCGAGGGCGGCACGCGGCCGCGAGTAGACGTGATCGAACAGCTCGAGCGGGTCGAGCTCGGCCTCGACGGTCATGACCTCGCGCGTCGCGGCCGCGAGATCTTCGGCGGCGTCCGTGATGTCGGCGCGCAGGCTCTCGGTGAGGGCGCCCTCGGAGACCAGGTACTTCTCGAGCCGCTCGATCGGGTCGCGCCGCTTCCAGTGCTCGACCTCGCGCGAGGAGCGGTAGCGGGTCGGGTCGTCGGAGTTCGTGTGCGATTCGATGCGGTACGTGACGCCCTCGACGAGCGTCGGGCCGCCGCCGGCCCTCGCCCGTCCGACCGCGGCCGTCGTGACCGCGTACATCGCGGCCACGTCGTTGCCGTCGACGTGGAACCCGGGCATGCCGTAGCCGACGGCCTTGTCGGCGAGGGTCGCCGCGCGCGTCTGGCGCGCGAGCGGCACGCTGATGGCGTACTGGTTGTTCTGCACGACGAAGACGGTCGGGGTCTGCCAGACCGCGGCGAAGTTGAAGGCCTCGTGCGTGTCGCCCTCGCTCGTCGCGCCGTCGCCGATGAAGGTGAGCGCGACGATCGGGTCGTGGCGAAGGCGGGCGGCGTGCGCGAGCCCGACCGCGTGCAGCGCCTGGGTCGCGAGCGGCGTCGCCTGCGCGGCCGTGCGGTACGCATGCTGGTCGTAGCCGTTGTGCCAGTCGCCCCGGAACGACTGCAGGATCTCGCCGGGCGCGATGCCGCGAGTGAGGAGTGCGATGCTGTCGCGATAGGTCGGGAAGAGCCAGTCGACGGCGTCGAGGGACGCGACGGCGCCGATCTCGCAACCCTCCTGGCCGAACGCCGAGGGGTAGGTCGCGAGCCGACCCTGCTTGGTGAGTGCCGTGACCTGCACGTCGAAGCGTCGTGCGACGACCATCTTGCGGTAGAGGTCGAGGAGGGTCTCGACGTCGGGCAGCGAGAACCCGCCGGTGGACTCGCCGGACACCGCGTGGCCGGCGTTGTCGAGGAGCCGGAGCGGCTTCTCGGCGGGAAGGGTGCGCGTCGGGAGGTGCTCGACATTGAGGCTCATGTGCCCATCGTGCGACATGCTCGCCCGCGTCGGCGGGCGTGTCACGCAAGCGTGAACGAACGGCTTGCGACGATCCGAATGCGTGCCGATCGTCCGCGACCGGTGCGGTCAGGTGCGCCAGATGTCCAGGGTCTGCGCGGGTGGTCGCCCGTCGATCTCCTCGAGGATGAGATGGCTGCGCGTCGACACGACACCGGGCATGTCGTGGATGTCGCGCAGGATCGCCTGGCTCAGCTGCTCGTGATCGGGCGCGCTCACCGTGAGGATGATGTCGATGTCGCCCGAGACCGCCTGCACCTTCTCGACGAAGGGGAGCGTCGCGAGCTTCGCCGCGATCTCCTCCCAGGACACCTCGCCGATGCGCACGACGACGAGCGCCGAGATGTGGAGCCCGATCGAGCGGCGGTCGATCTGCGCCCCGAAGCCCGTGATGACGCCACGCTGCTGCAGCTGCTGCAGGCGGTTGTGGGCGGCCGTGCGCGAGATGTGCACGCGGTCGGCGAGCGTGCGCACGGAGAGCCGTCCGTCGCGGCTGAGTTCGGCCACGATTCGGCGATCGATGCTGTCGAGCGCATCGTTGCGGTGCGGTGCCTGCGGGGTCATCGTCGTCCTCTGCCTCACCGCCCAGCGTACCGGTTCGCGCGGCTCGCGCGCGTGAGCGAGGCCCGCATCGGGGCGTGCCTGATGCTCGCCGGCAGGTGGGGCCAGGCCATCGCGACGGCGCGCAGCCAGGCGTGGCTCACGCGCTCGGCGCGCGGCGTCCAGCGGAAGCCGTACGCGTCTCGCACCGAGGGCGGCAGCAGCGCCGCGGTGATCAGCCTGACGAACGGCAGGAGGAACCGCGAGCCGGGTGGCAGCGCCGGCGAAGCGGTGAGGAGGGTGCGTGCGATGCGGCGTGCCTCGTCACCGACCTCGACCGTCGCCAGGCGGCCGCTCCACCAGGCATCGAACCCGGTCCGGGTCGAGGGCCATCCCGCGCGGCCGGCCTGCAGGCCGATGCCGAGTTCGCCGTAGCCTCGCACCACGACGTCGGCGACGTGCGGGTCGAGCGGACCCCAGAGACGTTCCTGGAGGGTGAGGGCCGTCGCGAGGATCGTCGACGCCACCCAGCGCTGGGCATCGGCGTCGAAGGCGCTGTAGGCGGGGGATTCCGCGCCCCCGCCGTTGCGCACGGGGCCATGGCGTCGGTTCACCCGCCGCACGGCCTCGCGCACGATCGCGTCGTCGCCGAACCCGATCGCGTAGACGTAGTCGAGCGTGCCGAACAGCCGGTCGAGCGGCCGATGCGCGAAGTCGCTGTGCCGTGCCACGCCGTGCGCCACACGGGGGTCGGCGAGCTGCAGCAGGATGGCCGCGCCGCCGCCGAGGAGGAGCACACCCTCGGCGGCATGTCGGCGGAAGAGGAGGTCGTCGGAATCCATCAATACCAATTGAACTGCTCGGAGTGCGCCCACGCACCGCACGGGGCGCCGTAGCGGCCCGAGATGTACGACAGGCCCCATTCGATCTGCGTCGCGGCGTTGGTGCGCCAGTCGGCGCCGGCGGCGGCCATCTTGCTGCCGGGCAGCGACTGCGGGATCCCGTACGCTCCGCTCGACGCGTTGTACGCATCGGCCCGCCAGCTCGACTCGCGCGTCCACAGCAGAACGAGGCACTCGAACTGGGCGGAGCCCCATCCGAAGCGACCGACGGCGCCCGCCGCGTACGCCTTGGCCGCATCGGGGTCGACGACCATGCCCGGCGGCGGAGCATCGCCGCCCGATCCGCCGCCGGAGTCGGCGGCGTTCTCGGCCGCCTCGGCCGCCGCGCGTTCGCGGGCCTCGGCTTCGAGACGCGCCTGCTCGCCGATGCGGTACCGGCGTTCGAGCTCGACCGAGCGGTCGCGCAGGCTCGCGAGCTGCGCGTAGAGCGTGTCGAGCGCCTGCCGCTGTTCGGCGACGCGCGCTTCGGCCGCCTCATGAGCGGCGCGCGCCTGATCGGCCGCGGTCTCCGCCGCCGCCGCGAGACGCCCGCGTTCGCGCTCGGCGACATCCGCCTGCGCGCTGACCGAGGCCGACTCGGCCTGGGCGGCATCGGCCCGCGCGGCGAGTCCCGCTGCGAGGTCGCTGAGCTGCGCGCCGCGACTCAGTCCGTCCAGGAGATCTCCGACGTCACCGCCGTCGCCCGCCTCGACGAAGAGCCGGAGTGCGACATCGGCGCCCCCGGTGCGCGCGAGCACCGAACTCAGATGGGCGAACCGTGCGGTGGCCTCGTCGGCCGTCCCGGCCGCCGCGTCCGCGTCGGATCGGAGTTGCCGGGCCCGAGCGGCGGCCGCGCGGTGCTCGGCTTCCGCCGTCGCGGCGGTCGCGGCGGCCTCCACGGCGACGTCGCCGAGCCGGCCGGCCTCCTGCTCGAGACCGTCGACGATGGCCGTGATGCGATCCGCCTCGGCCGCCCTGGCCGCGACGCTCTGCTTCGCCGCCTCGACCTCGTCCCAGCTGGGATAGTCTTCAGCCGCAGCGGGCGACGCCGTCGCTCCGATGGCCGCGACGAGGATCAGCGCGGTCGCGGCGTGCACGATCAGGCGTCTGCGGCGCATCGACTCACCCCTCCCGAGGCCGCGAGTCTACCCACGCCCCCGCTCGGCGCCCGATCAGACACGCAGCGTACACTCGCCGGGTGCGTTCCCCCCGCCTTCTCCCGCCCGCCGTGCTCGCCGTCGCAGCGGCGCTCCTCGTCGGGTGCGCACCCGCGAGCGCGCCCACGCGAGCGACGGCCGGCACCGAGGGATCCGCGACGCCGACGGCCATGGCCACGCCGACGGCCGACGCCTCCGAGGACTGGGTCTCCGACCGGGTCTCGACGATGACCGCGGCCGAGAAGGCGGCCGCACTCCTGATGCTGCACGCACCCGGCACCGATCCTGGACCGCTGCGCACCTATCTCGACCAGGGGGTGTCGGGAGTCATCCTCATGGGCGACAACATCGCGGGCGACGCGGCGTCGCTGCGCGCACTGACCGGTGCGCTCACGGTCGATCCCGCACTCCCGCCGCTCATCGCCGTCGACGAGGAGGGCGGCGAGGTGCAGCGTCTCGACTGGGACACGGCGGCGAGTGCCGGCACCCTCCGCGCTGCACCGTCGTCCGACACGACCGCGGCGTTCGCGGCTCGCGCGCAGAGCGTCGACGCGGGCGGGGCGAACGTCAACTTCGGCGTCATCGCCGACGTCACGGACGACCCCGACTCGTTCATCGCCGGACGAGTGCTCGGCACCGACCCGCAAGCGGCGGCCGATCGCGTCGCGGCGGCCGTCCGAGGCGAGCGCGGCGTCGTCGCCACGACGCTCAAGCACTTCCCCGGGCACGGTGCCGCGCCCGGCGACTCGCACTCGAGCGTTCCGAGCGCGCCGCTCGACCTCGCCGCGTGGCGTGCCGGCCCGGCGCTCCCGTTCACCGCCGGGATCGACGCGGGGGCGGAGCTCGTGATGACGGGACACCTCGCGTATCCCGCCATCGACCCGGCGCCGGCGTCGCTCTCGCCCGCGTGGCACCGCATCCTCCGCGACGAGCTCGGGTTCGACGGCGTCGTGGTGACCGACGACATGCTGATGCTGCAGCACAACGGGCTCCCCGAGTACGCCGACCCCGGGGAGAACGCGGTGCGCGCCGTGGCGGCCGGTGCCGACCTGCTGCTCTACGTGCTTCCCGCCGATCCCTCCGAGTTCGGTATCTCGGTCGACGGGCTCGTCGGGGCGATCACGGACGGCGTGGCGTCCGGGCGCATCTCCGAGGCGCGGCTCGACGACGCCGTGACGCGCGTGCTCGCCCTGCGGCGCGAATTGAGCTGAATGTCGAGCGGGTCGGGAGTCCGCGAAGAAAGTTCCCCGGTTCCGGGAATAGATCCGGCAGATCCATGCGTTTGCATACGTGAGGCCGATCGGCCCCGAGATATCGAACTGGAGAACAGCGAGCTATGACGACCACCGCCCCGACGATCGAGATCCCCGGCTATCGCGCTGGCACCTGGAAGATCGACACCGCCCACAGCGAGGTCGGCTTCCAGATCCGCCACCTCATGATCAGCAAGGTCAAGGGCAAGTTCGAGCGCTTCGACGCGACCTTCGTGACCGCGGAGAACCCGCTCGAGTCGTCCGTGACCGCCTCGGCCGAGGTCGCGTCGGTGTCGACGAACGAGCCCAACCGCGACGCCCACCTGCGCACCGGCGACTTCTTCGAGGCCGAGACCTACCCGACGATCGACTTCGTCTCGACCGGGGTGCGCGTCGAGAAGGGCGACTTCAAGGTCGACGGCGACCTCACGATCCGCGGCATCACGAAGCCCGTCACGTTCGACTTCGAGTTCGGCGGCTTCGGCGGCGACCCCTACGGCAACTACAAGGGCGGCGCGTCGGCGAAGGCCGTCATCAACCGCGAGGACTTCGGCCTCCTGTACAACACCGCCCTCGAGACCGGCGGCGTGCTGCTCGGCGACCAGGTCACCATCACGCTCGAGCTGCAGGCGGACTTCCAGCAGTAGGTCGCGCGGCGCGATCGACAGGGTCGGATGCCTCGGGCGTCCGACCCTTCGTCGTTCCGGCGGCGCCATGGGGACGCGTCCCCGCGCGAGTGTGCGGCGCCGTGCCGTCAGGCGGTCGGCCCCACCTCGGTCGGCTCCACCTCGACCCCGGCGAGCCGGGCCGACCAGAACGCCGCCCAGCGATCGAGGGCGGGCCGGAACCCGTCGAGCTCGCACCCAGCCAGGAAGGGTGCGAGCGTCACGGTGGTGCCGGCACGCCGCTCGGGGGAGCGGCGCCACGTGCCCACCACTTCGCCGTCGCGCACCAGGATCGGCAGGAACAGCCCGTTCTTGCCCGGCACGACGCGCAGCGCGTCGTCGGGGGAGCAGAAGGCGGAGCGATCGCCATAGCCGAGGAAGTACTCGTCGAACGGCGCGAGCACGTGATGCCCCGACGCGGAACGGCCCGTGCTCGGCGCGTCGGCTGCGACGAATCGCTCGTCGTCCCATGCGGTGACCGCGCCGCCCGCCAGATCGACCGCGGCGCGAGCCTGCGTGAGCGTGAGCCCGGTCCACCAGGCGAAGTCGCGAGCCGAGACGGGACCGTGCCCCCGGGCGTACCCCGCGAACAGCCGGGCGAGCGCCTCGTCGTCGCCGAGGTCGGACGCGCCCGCTGGCGACCACTCGTCGAGGAGCACGAAGCGCTGTCGCGCACGCGTCTCGATCGGGCCGTTGCACAGGAGCCCTTCGCTCGCGAGCAGCCAGATCAGGTGATAGCCGCGCTGGCCCGTCGTCGAGACACCGGCAGCGCTCCAGGCGGCCTGCAGTTCGTCGCGGGTCGCGGAGCGCCCGCCCTCGAGCAGCGCGACCGCGATGCCCCGGACGGTGGCGAGCACCTGCTCGTCGATGCCCTCGTCGCGCTCCATCTTCGCCGAGCGCATGCGGACCCGGGGCGACGCGAGCCGGAGGATCGGACGCAGCATCACCGGGTCGACGAAGTGCAGCGTGCCGCGCATCGGCCACGACCTGAGCAGCAGCCGGCCCTCGATCGCGGCGTCGATCGACGCCTCGCTCGAGTCGCGGACGCGCGCGCCGAGCACCCACTTCGCCGCGGCGAGGTCTTGCGCCTGCACGCAGACGAGCCGCTCGATCGCGTCGGCGGGAGAGCCGAACGGGGTCACGAGCCCCTGCGCCCGGAGCCGGGCCGCGCGCAGCGCCGCGACCGTGGAATCGCGCGAGGCATCCGTCGTCATGCTGCGAGTCTGCCCGACGCTGCCGACATCGCGCGAGGCGGCCGCGCGCCGCCGGTTAGACTGGGAGGCTGTGCCACTCGGCACCATCGAACCCACCCCGCCAGGAGGCCCGCCGTGCTCGCCGTCCACGACCTCGAGATCCGCGTCGGCGCGCGCCTGCTCATGGAGAACGTCTCTTTCCGTGTGTCCGACGGCGACAAGATCGGCCTCGTCGGCCGGAACGGCGCCGGCAAGACGACCCTCACGAAGACCCTCGCGGGTGAGACCCTGCCCACCGACGGTCGCATCGACCGCTCGGGCGAGATCGGCTATCTCCCGCAGGACCCGCGGTCGGGAGATCCCGAGATGCTCGCACGCACCCGCATCCTCGACGCACGCGGCCTCGGCTCGCTCGTGCTCGGCATGCACGAGGCATCCATGAACATGGGCAGCGACGACCCGGTCGTGGCCGAGAAGGCGATGAAGAAGTACGGCAACCTCACCGACCGCTTCAACGCGCTGGGCGGGTACGCCGCCGAGGCGGAGGCCGCGTCGATCGCCTCGAACCTCAACCTGCCCGACCGCATCCTCGACCAGCCCCTGAAGACCCTGTCCGGTGGCCAGCGCCGGCGTATCGAGCTCGCTCGGATCCTGTTCAGCGACGCCTCCACGATGATCCTCGACGAGCCCACGAACCACCTCGACGCCGACTCCGTCGTGTGGCTGCGCGAGTTCCTCAAGGGCTACAAGGGCGGTGTCATCGTCATCTCGCACGATGTCGAGCTCGTCGGCGAGGTCGTGAACCGCGTGTTCTACCTCGACGCCAACCGATCGGTCATCGACGTCTACAACATGGGGTGGAAGCACTACCAGCGCCAGCGCGCCGCCGACGAGGAGCGCCGCAAGAAGGAGCGCGCCAACGCCGAGAAGAAGGCCGACGTGCTGAAGCTCCAGGCGGCGAAGTTCGGCGCCAAGGCCTCGAAGGCGGCCGCGGCCCACCAGATGGTCGCGCGCGCCGAGAAGCTGCTCGCAGGGCTCGACGAGGTGCGCCAGGTCGATCGCGTCGCGAAGCTGCGCTTCCCGACGCCCGCGGCCTGCGGTCGAACGCCGCTGCAGGCCTCGGACCTGTCGAAGAGCTACGGCTCGCTCGAGATCTTCACCGCCGTCGACCTCGCGATCGACCGCGGCTCGAAGGTCGTCGTGATCGGCCTGAACGGCGCCGGCAAGACGACGCTCCTGCGCATCCTCGCCGGCGTCGACCAGCCCGACACCGGGCAGCTCGAGCCCGGCCACGGCCTGCGCATCGGCTACTTCGCGCAGGAGCACGAGACGATCGACGTCAAGCGCACGGTGCTCGAGAACATGGTGTCGGCCTCGCCGAACCTCACCGAGACCGAGGCGCGCAAGGTGCTCGGTTCGTTCCTCTTCACCGGCGACGACGTGCACAAGCCGGCCGGTGTGCTCTCGGGCGGCGAGAAGACGCGCCTCGCGCTCGCGATGATCGTGGTGTCCGGCGCCAACGTGCTGCTGCTCGACGAGCCCACCAACAACCTCGACCCCGCGAGCCGCGACGAGATCCTCGACGCGCTCTCGCACTTCGAGGGCGCCGTCGTGCTCGTCTCGCACGACCCGGGCGCCGTCGAGGCGCTCAACCCCGAGCGCGTGCTCATCCTGCCCGACGGCGTGGAGGACCACTGGTCGGCCGAGTACCAGGAGCTCATCGAACTGGCTTGACGCGCGCACGCGGCCGCACCGCAGCGATCGACCGGGAGCGCCCTACCGGCGGTCGAGGATCCCGTCCTCGACGTCGGCGTCCTCGTCGCGGCGGGCCTTCCGCTCGGGTCGCCGCGGTGCGCGGCGCTGCGGACCGCGGTCGCCGCCGCTGCCCGTGGATGCCTCGGCGAGGCCCTTGCGCTCCTGGTTCGCCGCCCAGCCCAGGCCGATGAACGCGAGCAGGGCGAACACGAACCACTGCAGCGCGTACGACAGGTGCGGCCCCTCGTCGCGCTCGGGGCGCGGGGCCGCGAGCGGCGGCTCGGCGGCGTCGTCGGGCGACTGCACGAGCAGGCCGTACGCGCCGGTGTAGGCGGGGGCGTCGATCCGTGCGGCGAGTTCGTCGAGATCGATCGTCGCGAGCTCGGTGCCCGTCGACGTTCGGCCCTCGATCGTGCCCTCACCCGCCTTCAGGCGCGCCTCGACCACGACCTCGCCCGAGGGCGCGGCCGGAATATCGCCCGGTCGTCCGTCGGGCGCCTCCGGGATCCAGCCGCGGTCGACCATGAACACCGTGCCGTCGTCGAGGCGGAACGGGGTGATGACCTCGAAGCCCACGTTGCCGCCCAGCGGTCGGTTCCGCACCACGACCTCGTCGGCGGCCAGGTACTCGCCCTCGAGCGACACGACCTGCCAGCGCTGGTCGATGTCGAACGCGCCCGGATCGGGGAGCGCCTCGGCGACGGGAACGGCGTCGGCGTCGTAGTTCGCGTCGATGCGGGCGACCTCGGCGAGCGCCTCGGCGCGGCGGTTGAGCTGCCAGGTGCCGAGGGCCGAGCACGCGATCGCGAAGATCACCACGAGGACGAGGTACCCGGCCCAGCGGCCGCTGAGGAGGAAGCGCCAGTCGTTCACGAGCGGCCTCCCGTCGAGGCATCCGCGCCGCGCTCGTCATGACCGAAGGCGGCGACGGAGACCGGGAACGAGCGGGCCTCGAGGAACCCGCGCAGGTAGTCAACGTGCTCGTCGCAGGCGAGCCACGTCTTGCTGCGGTCGCCCGTGTGGATCTTGGGGTTGCGCCATTCGATGCGCCACGTCGCGGCCGTCGTGCACGCGGCGCGGGAGCAGACGGCGCCGTCGGGGGCGCCGGAGAGTCCGCCGATCATCGGGTTCCGTCGCCTTCGTCCGGTGAGGGCGCGGACGGCCCGGCGGGCAGGGCGCGATCGGGACGGACGGCACGGCCCGCGCGACCCGAACCCTGCGCGTTCGCGAGCACGACCGCGATGTAGGGGAGGAAGATCGCCCCGGCTGCGAAGACCGCGAGCCACCATCCCTTCGCGAAGAGCATGGCGAAGATGCAGGCGACCCGGATCGTCATCGCGATCGTGTACTTGATCATGCGTGCGCGCCGCTCCGCTTCGGGGGAGGGCGGCAGCGAGGTGATCGACTGCTGCTTCATGGTGGTCGCCGGGATCTGACGGCGCTCCTCTTGCTTCAAGCCTACGTCCGTCGCGGCCCGACGGATGCCGAGAACGGGACACTCTATGCTGGGACGGGCCGCACGGCCAGTTCCCCGCATCGACCCTTGAAACGGAGTCCAGCATGACGACGAGCCGCACCGTCCTCGTGACCGGTGGCAACCGGGGCATCGGCTACGCCATCGCCCGCGAGTTCATCGCCCAGGGGCACCGCGTCGCCGTCACCGCCCGCTCCGGCGAGGGGCCCGAGGGCTCGCTCACCGTGCGGGCCGACGTCACCGACGCCGAGTCGATCGACCGCGCGTTCACCGAGATCGAGGCCGAGCTCGGCCCCGTCGAGGTCGTCGTCGCCAATGCGGGCATCACCCGCGACACCCTCCTCCTGCGCATGAGCGAGGACGAGTTCACGAGCGTCATCGACACCAACCTCACGGGCGCGTTCCGCGTCGTCAAGCGGGCGTCGAAGGGCATGCTGAAGGCGCGGTTCGGCCGCATCGTGCTCATCTCGAGCGTCGTCGGGCTCTACGGCTCGCCCGGCCAGATCAACTACTCGTCGTCGAAGGCCGGCCTGGTCGGCATGGCCCGCTCGCTCACCCGCGAGCTCGGCGCCCGCAACATCACCGCGAACGTCGTCGCGCCGGGGTTCATCGAGACCGACATGACCGATGAGCTGCCCGAGGCGCAGCAGGCGGAGTACAAGAAGAACATCCCGCTCGGACGATTCGCGTCTCCCGACGAGGTCGCGCGGGTCGTGGCCTGGCTCGCGGGCGACGACGCCGGGTACATCTCGGGTGCCGTCATCCCCGTCGACGGCGGCCTCGGCATGGGGCACTGAGCGCGTCCGACGCTCCCGCCGACGCGGCTCAGCCGCGCAGGCCGAGCAGCGCGAGCACCTGAGCGAGGTCGGGTCGGTCGACCGCGACGTCGGCCTGCGCCCTCACGATCGGCTTCGCGCAGAATGCGACGCCGAGCGCCGCGCGGTCGAGCATGCGGAGGTCGTTCGCCCCGTCGCCCACGGCGACCGTTCGGCCGAGCGGGATCGCGCTGCGGTCGGCCCATTCCTCGAGCGCGAGGCGCTTCGCCTCGGCGTCGATGATCGGCCCGTCGACCACGCCCGTGAGCCGGCCGTCGACGACCGCGAGCCGGTTCGCCCGGCAGAAGTCGAGTCCCAGTCGTTCGGCGAGGGGGTCGAGCAGCTCGTGGAAACCGCCCGACACCACGCCGACGCGACCACCCGCGGCGTGCACGCCGGCGATGAGGGCCTCGACGCCGGGCGTCGGGGTCATGCGGGTCCGCACCTCGTCGAACACGGCGGTCTCGACACCCGCGAGGGTCGCGACGCGCTCGCGCAGGCTCGCCGCGAAGTCGAGTTCGCCGCGCATGGCCCGCTCGGTCACGGCGGCGACGTGCTCGAGGCTGCCGGCGGCTTCGGCGAGCAGCTCGATCGCCTCCTCTCGGATGAGCGTCGAGTCGGCGTCGAGCACGACGAGCGGGCCGCCGGAGCGGCCTGTCTGCGCGGCGCTCACGCGTGCGTCCGGACGCGCGAGCCCTTGCCCACGACGGTGATGCCGCTGTCGGTCACGATGAAGCCCCGCGCGACGTCCTCGGCGCGGTCGACGCCGATGCGTGCGCCGGCTTCGACGACCACCTCCTTGTCGAGGATGGCGCGCTGCACCGTCGCTCCGGCCTCGATGCGTGCGCGATCGAAGAGGATCGAGTCGGCGACGTGCGCCCCCGAGCCGACGATCGCCCACGGGCCGAGGACGCTCCGTTCGACGTGCGCACCCGAGATGACGGAGCCCAGCGACACGATCGAGTCGATCACGGTGCCGAGCGAACCCCGCGCATCGCGCGTGAACTTCGCCGGGGGCGAGTTGAGCTGCTGGCTGAAGATGGGCCATTCCCGGTTGTAGAGGTTGAAGACCGGCAGCACCGAGATGAGGTCCTGATGCGCCTCGAAGAACGAGTCGATCGTTCCCACGTCGCGCCAGTAGTAGCGATCGCGATCGGTCGAGCCGGGCACCTCGTTGCGCTGCAGGTCGTAGACCCCCGCCTCGCCGCGGTCGACGAAGGCGGGGATGATGTCGCCGCCCATGTCGTGGCTCGACGAGGACTGCTCGCCGTCGCTCAGCACCGCGTCGATGAGGGCCTGCGCGTCGAACACGTAGTTGCCCATGGAGGCGAGCACCTCGCCGGGGGAGTCGGGCAGGCCGACGGGGTCGTTCGGCTTCTCGAGGAACCGGTTGATGCGCTCGGGGGAGGCGGGATCGACCTCGATGACGCCGAACTGGTTCGCGAGCGCGATCGGCTGCCGGATGGCGGCGACCGTGGCGGCGGCCCCAGACTCGACGTGCGCGTCGATCATCTGCGAGAAGTCCATGCGGTAGACGTGGTCGGCGCCGACGACGACGATGAGGTCGGGCCGCTCGTCGTAGATGAGGTTGAGGCTCTGCAGGATGGCGTCGGCCGATCCCGAGAACCAGCGCTTGCCCAGACGCTGCTGCGCCGGCACCGACGCGACGTAGGAGTTCAGGAGGCCGTTGAGCCGCCACGTCTGCGACACGTGCCGGTCGAGCGAGTGCGACTTGTACTGGGTCAGCACGACGACCTGGCGAAGGCCGGAGTTCAACAGGTTCGACAGCGCGAAGTCGATGAGCCGGTACTGGCCGCCGAAGGGCACGGCGGGTTTCGCCCGGTCTTCCGTCAGTGGCATGAGCCGCTTGCCCTCGCCGCCGGCGAGGACGATACCGAAGACCTTGCGCGCAACCATGTGCCCACTGTAACCAGCCGGCGGCGATTCGGTGCTCCCGGTTTCGGAGCGTGTCACCGGCCCCTGCGCTAGCGTTGCAGCATGCGCGTCGACCTCCTCACTCGTGAGTATCCGCCCGAGGTCTACGGGGGTGCCGGCGTGCACGCCGCAGAGCTCGTGCGCGCGCTGAGGGCGAGCATCGACGTGCAGGTGCGCTGCTTCGGCGCGCCGCGCACGGAGGCCGGCACGACCGCCTACCCGGTGCCTGCCGAGTTCGCCGAGGCGAACGCCGCACTCTCGACGATGGCCGTCGACCTGCTCATCGCCGGCGACTCCGCGGGCGCCGACCTCGTGCACTCGCACACGTGGTACGCGAACTTCGCCGGCTTCACCGCCAAGCGACTGCACGGCGTTCCGCACGTGGTCACCGCGCACAGCCTCGAGCCGCTGCGACCGTGGAAGGCCGAGCAGCTCGGCGGCGGCTACCGGTTGAGCTCGTGGGTCGAGCGGGCCGCCTTCACCGATGCCGATGCCGTCATCGCGGTGAGCGACGGCATGCGCCGCGACATCCTGCGCTCGTATCCCGACCTCGACCCCGCTCGCGTGGAGGTCGTCTACAACGGCATCGACCTCACCGACTGGGCGCCCTCGAACGACGCCGACGCCGTGAGCGCGCTCGGCGTCGACCCCGAACGGCCCTCGATCGTGTTCGTCGGCCGCATCACCCGGCAGAAGGGCCTGCCGTACCTGCTGCGCGCGGCGCGGCTGCTGCCCGCCGACGTGCAGCTCGTGCTCTGCGCTGGCGCTCCCGACACCCCTGAGATCATGGCCGAGGTCGAGGGCCTCGTCGAGGGCCTGCGCGCCGAGCGCGACGGCGTCGTCTGGATCGACCGCCATCTGCCCAGGAACGAGCTCACCGCACTGCTCACCGCGGCGACGTGCTTCGTGTGCCCCTCGATCTACGAGCCCCTCGGCATCGTCAACCTCGAGGCGATGGCCTGCGGCGCGCCGGTCGTCGGCACCGCGACCGGGGGCATCCCCGAGGTCGTCGACGACGGCGTCACGGGCGTGCTCGTGCCGATCGAGCAGGCCGACGACGGCACGGGCACGCCGCTCGACCCCGACCGTTTCGTCGCCGATCTCGCTGCGGCGCTCACGCGCGTCGTCGCCGATCCGGCGCGTGCCGCCGAGATGGGCGCGGCCGGCCGCAGGCGCGCCGAGACGCAGTTCGCGTGGGACGCGATCGCCGCCCGAACGATCGAGGTGTACGAGCGGGTGCTCGGCCGCTGACCCGACGGGTGCGTCGGAGGGCGACTTCGCTCCCGATAGCATTGGACGCATGGCGAGTGCGAGTACGGTTCTGCAGTTCCGGGATGTGTCGGTGGTCCGAGATGGCAACACGATCCTCGACTCGGTGACGTGGAGCGTCGACTCCGACGAGCGCTGGGTCGTGCTCGGGCCGAACGGTGCGGGCAAGACCACGCTGCTGCAGATCGCCGCCGCTGCGATGCACCCGACCTCGGGCAAGGCCGAGGTGCTGCAGGAGAAGCTCGGCAAGGTCGACGTCTTCGAGCTCCGCCCGATGATCGGCTTCGCCTCGACGGCGATGGCCCGCCGCATCCCGCGCGACGAGACCGTGCTCGACGTCGTGCTCACCGCGGCGTACTCGGTCACGGGGCGCTGGAACGAGGAGTACGAGGGCATCGACCTCCGTCGCGCCGAGCGCGTGCTCAAGGAGTGGGGCCTCGAGGGCTTCTCGGGCCGCCGGTTCGGCAGCCTGTCCGACGGCGAGCAGAAGCGCGTGCAGATCGCCCGTTCGGTCATGACCGACCCCGAGCTCCTGCTCCTCGACGAGCCGGCCGCGAGCCTCGACCTCGGCGCCCGCGAAGAGCTCGTCGGGCTCCTCGGCGGCTACGCCGCGTCGCCGGCGTCTCCGGCGATCGTCATGGTCACCCACCACGTCGAGGAGATCCCGGTCGGCTTCACGCACGCGCTGCTCCTGTCGAAGGGCGGCATCGTCGCGGCGGGCCCGCTCGCCGAGGCGCTCACGGCCGAGGCGCTGAGCACCACCTTCGACATGAAGATCGAGCTCACCGAGCGCGACGGGCGGTTCGCCGCGCGCGCCGTCTGAGACGTTCGCGCCTCGACTCTGCTAAACTCGTTAGCTGGCCCTCGGGGCCAGCATGCTTTCCCGCCGACGAACGGCACCGCGAAGGTGCGTCACTCGCGCGGCGGGAGCTCGAACATCATCCGATCGCTCTATCAACCGAATCCAAGGAAGTCTCCATGAAGACCGACATCCACCCCGAGTACAACGCCATCGTCTTCCGCGACCTGGCTTCGGGCGCCACGTTCCTCACGCGCTCGACCGCGACGAGCGACAAGACGGTCGAGCTCGACGGTGTCACCTACCCGGTCATCGACGTCGAGATCTCGAGCGAGTCGCACCCGTTCTACACGGGCAAGCAGCGCATCATGGACTCGGCCGGCCGCGTCGAGAAGTTCAACCAGCGCTTCAAGAACTTCGGCAAGTAATCCAGCCGACCGAAGGGGCGGGCGACCGAGGTCGCCCGCCCCTTCGTCGTCCTCGCATCAGGCGCCGGTGCGAACGCGCACGGGCCACGCGCCCGACGTCGTGAATTCGGGCTCGCCGTTGCCGCGTCGCCACGCCTGGTAGCTCTCGGCCTGGTCGCGGCACCATTCGACCTGCCGTGCGTGCAGGTCGCCGATCGCGAGGGCCGCGAGCTCGGGGTAGGCCCGCGCGATGGCCTGTGCGACCCGCCCGGCCGCGACCGCGTCGGCGCCCGCGTCGTGCGCGTCGTCGAGGCGGACGCCGTAGTGGGCGGCCGTGACCGAGAGCGTGCGCTTGCCCCTGCGGTAGCGGTCGACCGCCTTGTCGATGACGAGCGGGTCGACGACCGGGCCCGGGCCCGGCAGCGGGGCGAGCCCGTAGCGCTCGGCCTCCCGCGCGAGCACGGTGAGGTCGTACGCGGCGTTGTACGCGACGATCGGCAGGCCCCTCGCCGCGGCCGATGCGAGCTCGCCGATGATCTCGGCGACCGCGGTCGCGGCGTTCTGCCCTTCGAGCCGAGCCCGTTCGGTCGTGACGCCGTGGATGAGCGAGGCGGCCGTCGGGATCTCGACGCCCGGATCGACGAGCCATTCGCGCCGCTCGAGCACCTCGCCCGAGGCACCGAGCACGCCCACGTGCGCCGTGACGATGCGGCACACGTCGACGTCGATCCCGGTCGTCTCGAGGTCGAAGACGGCGAGGGTGTCGGCCCAGCGGGCCCCGTTCACAGCATCCATGTGCCACAGGCTATGCAGCGCCACCGTCATCACCGGTGCAGCCGATCGCGTGTCCTGACCCCGGGCCGTGCAATCCCGCGCGACGCGGCGAGCACGGGCCGCGACGCGCAGGTCGCGCGCAGTCGCCGTCCGTAGAATGGCGGGGATGATCGCCTCGCCGTACGCCTCCGCGCTCGACCGCATCCCAGTCAGGGAGCACCGCATCGACGTCGACGGCACGTCGACCGCGTGGTGGGAGTACGGCGACGCGGGCGCGCCGGTGCTGGTCCTCGTACACGGCTTCCGCGGCGACCACCACGGGCTCGAACCGATCGTGGCGCAGCTGCCGGGCTACCGCATCGTCTCGCCAGACCTGCCCGGGTTCGGTGCGTCGGCCGTCTTCGCCGACCGCGCCCACGACATCGACGGCTATGCGCGCTGGCTCGCCGCCTTCGTCGAGGCGGTCGGCCTCGACGGCGACTACGACCTGCTCGGCCACTCGTTCGGGTCGATCGTGGCGAGCGCGGCGGTGGCCGGCGGCCTCGCCCCGCGCCGGCTCGTGCTCGTGAACCCGATCGGCGCCCCGGCACTCGAGGGGCCGAGAGGCGTGATGACCCGGCTCGCCGTCGTCTACTACCGCGCGTCGGCTGCGCTGCCCGAGCGGGCCGGCTTCGCCCTGCTCCGCAACGGTGCGATCGTCCGGGTGATGAGCGTGACGATGGCCAAGACCCGCGATCGCGAGCTCCGTCGCTGGATCCACGACCAGCACGACCGCTACTTCTCCGACTTCGGCGACCGCGACCAGCTGCTCGAGGCGTTCCGCGCCTCGGTCAGCCACAACGTCGGCGAGTACGCGGCCGACATCGCGGTGCCGACGCTGCTCGTCGCGGCCGAGCGCGACGACGTCACTCCGCTCGAAGCCCAGCGACGGCTCGTCACGCGGTTCCCCGACGCGACCCTCGAGGTCATCCCCGAGGTCGGGCACCTCATCCACTACGAGACCCCCGGCGACGCCGCGGGCCGGATCGCCCGCTTCCTCGAGGCGGGGGAGCGGGCATGAAGATCGTCGTCGACTGCCGCTACACCCGGATCGGGCACCACGACGGCATCAGCCGCTTCACTGCGGGCATCGTGGGCGAGCTCGCGAAGCTGCATCCCGTGACGATGCTCGTGAGCGACCACCGCCAGCTCGAGATGCTGCCGCCGCTCCCGTGGCAACTCGTGAGCGCGCCGACGAGCGCCCGTGAGCCCTTCGTCGCCCGCCAGGTACGTCGCCTCCGCCCAGACATCGTGTTCTCGCCGATGCAGACGATGGGCTCGTGGGGTCGCGACTACCGGCTCCTCTTGACCCTCCACGACCTGATCTACTACGAGAACCGCACGCCGCCGCGCGACCTGCCCGCCGCGATCCGGCTCCTCTGGCGGCTCTACCACCTCGCGTGGTGGCCGCAGCGTGCGCTCCTCGACCGGGCCGACGCGGTCGTGACCGTGTCCGAGACGACCGCGGGTCTCATCCGCGAGCACCGGCTGACGCGCCGGCCCGTGACGGTCGTGCCGAACGCCGCCGACGACCTCGCCGCGCCCGACCTTCCGCGCACCCGCCCCGTCGGCCACCGGCTCGTCTACATGGGCTCGTACATGCCGTACAAGAACGTCGACACGCTCGTGCGTGCGACGGCCGCGCTCCCCGACCACGAGCTGCACCTGCTCAGCCGCATCAGCGACGAGGAGCGCGAGCGACTCACGAGGCTCGCACCGGAGGCCCGTCTCGTCTTCCACGACGGGGTGACGGACGCCGCGTACGCCGAGCTGCTCTCCGGCGCCACCGCGCTCGTGCACGCCTCGAAGGCCGAGGGCTTCGGCATCCCTCTCGTCGAGGCGATGCGACTCGGCACGCCCGTCGTCGTGAGCGACATCCCGATCTTCCGCGAGATCGGCGGTGACGCCGCGCTGTTCTTCGACTCCGACCGCCCCGAGACGCTCGTCGCGGCGCTGCGCACGCTCGACGACGGCGACGAGTGGGAGCGACGCTCGGCCGCATCGGTCGAGGTCGCGGCACGGTACACGTGGGCGAAGTCGGCGGCCGCGCTCTACGCACTCATGCAGCGGGTCGTCGCCGAACCGGGCGGCCGCCGGCGGCGATGACGGCGGCGGCCGGAAGGTCGGCGCAGCGGGTCAGCCCCCGGTGCCGGTGAGCAGATCGGGCTCCGCGAGCTCGAGCTCACCGGCCGTCGCGGTCACGAGGTGCACCGACCCGTTCGTGACGGTGTAGCCGGCGGAGGGCAGCGTCCAGCCGCTCAGGTGGAGGATGAGGGAGTGGATCACGCCGCCGTGCGACACCACGACGACACGGCCGCCGGGGTGCGCCGCCGCGATCTCCGCGAGGGCGGCGCTCGAGCGCTCGATCACCGAGGAGCGCGTCTCGAGCCCCTCGATCGTGGCCGCCTGCGCCTCGACGGCCGCACGGCCCGCATGGTCGAGCCCCTCGAGCACGCCGTAGCCCCGTTCGGCGAGCGCCTCGAGATGTCCGAGCACCGGCGCGCCGAGCTCGGCGGCGATCAGCTCGGCGGTCTCCGACGCCCGCGAGAGCGGGCTCGCGTAGACCGCGTCCCAGTCGCTGTCCGATGCGGCGAGCGCAGCGCCGGTGTCGACGGCCTGGCGGCGTCCGGTGTCGTTCAGCGGGATGTCGGTGCGCCCCTGGATGCGGCGCTGCACGTTCCAGTCCGTCTCACCGTGGCGCACGAGCGCGATCGTCACCGGTGCGGCACTCGTCGAGGCATCCGTCATGTCGACGACTCTCGCACGTCGGGCGGCGGGTTCACGAATCGAGCGCGGTCGCGAAGGCGGCGAGCGTCTCGCTCGTGCCGGCGTCGATCTTCACTGCGGCCCGGGCGTCGCCCTTCGTGGCGCCGCGGTTGACGATGACGACCGGGCGCCGGCTGCGGCGGGCCTGCTCGAGGAGCCGCATCCCGGAGTTCACGACGAGCGAGGAGCCCGCCACGAGCAGCACGTCGGAGCCGGCGACGAGCGCGGCGCCGGCGCGGAACGTCGGCACCGGCACGAACTCGCCGAAGAACACGACATCGGGCTTGAGCACGCCGCCGCACACCGTGCAGACGGGCACGCGCATCGCCTCGACGTCGTCGATCTCGACGTCTCCGTCGGGGTTGAGCCGCACCGCGCGATCGGCGTCGAGCCACGGGTTCTGCACGGTGAGCTCCTGGGCGATCGCCTGCCTCGCGTAGTGCTGCCCGCACTCGAGGCAGACGACCCGGTCCATGCCGCCGTGCAGCTCGACGACGTGGCGGCTCCCGGCGCGCCGGTGCAGGCCGTCGACGTTCTGCGTCACGATGCCCGACACCACCCCGGATGCCTCGAGCCGGGCGAGCGCCCGGTGGCCGGTGTTCGGCGCGGCCGCCGCGAAGTCACGCCATCCGAGGTGGCTGCCGGCCCAGTACCGCTTGCGCGCCGACTCGGAGGAGAGGAACGTCTGCACCGTCATCGGCGTGCGAACGGGCGCCCCCTCGCCCCGGTAGTCGGGGATGCCCGAGTCGGTGCTGACGCCGGCGCCCGTGAGCACGGCCACGCGCGCGCCCCGCATGAGCTCGATCGCCTCGTCGATGCCGGTGGCCTGCGCCCGGCCGATCGCCTGCTCCACGTCGTCTCCCTTCGACACCCCTGAGAGTAAACGCCGTCGTTTTCCGGATTGTTTCACGGGCTGGCACTCTTGAGGGGAGGAGATCCATGCACATCGAACGAGTCCGCGACGCGGCATCCGATGCCGTCGCCGATTACGCGAGGCTCACCGACGTCGCGCTGCGCAGCGTGCGCGAGCCCGAGGAGGGCCTCTACATCGCCGAATCGGCGAAGGTGATCCGGCGCGCCATCGCGGCCGGCCATCGACCTCGCTCGGTGCTCATGGAGGAGAAGTGGCTCGACGGGCTCGCACCCGTGCTGGAGTCCTTCGACATCCCGGTCCACCTCGCCGACCCCGACCAGCTCGAGGAGATCACGGGCTACCGCGTGCATCGGGGCGCACTCGCCGCGTTCGAGCGCCCCGAACTGCCCGAAGTCGCGTCGCTCGTCGCGGGCGCCCGCCGGGTCGTCGTGCTCGAGGACATCGTCGATCACACCAACGTCGGCGCCATCTTCCGTTCGGTCGCGGCGCTCGGCGCCGACGCCGTGCTCGTGTCGCCCCGATGCGCCGATCCGCTCTACCGACGCAGCGTACGCGTCAGCATGGGCACCGTCTTCCAGGTGCCGTGGACCCGGCTGCCGGAGTGGGACGAGGCGGCCGAGCTGCTGCACGGGGCGGGGTTCGAGATCGCCGCGCTCGCCCTGGCCGACGACGCCGTCGCGCTGCCCGACCTCGCCGCGACGGCGCCCGAGCGCCTCGCCCTCGTGTTCGGGGCGGAGGGCGACGGCCTCAGCCGACGCGCGCTCGCGGCCGCCGACCGGGTCGTGACCATCCCCATGCGCCACGGCGTCGACTCGCTCAACGTCGCCGCCGCCGCGGCCGTCGTGCTGTACGCCGTCGCCGTCGAACCCGAGGAGGCCCGATGACGACGACCCCCGATCCCGCCGAGCGGAAGCGCGTGTACCGGCGCCGTCGCATCGCAGTCTTCGGCACGCTCGGCGTCGTCCTCGCGCTGGTCGTCGGCGGCGGGGTGTACACGGCGAACGCGCTCGGGGCCGCCGTGCCGGCGGCATCGCCCGTCGTCGAGCAGCCGGAACCCCTGGCCGCGCCGGCGCAGGCGCTCGACCTCCCCGGCTTCGGGGGCTACGCGGTCGGCGCGGTGGGCTTCGACGGCCTGCTCGCCGCGGGCGAGCCCGACCGGCCGATGGCGACCGCGAGCATCACGAAGGTCATCACGGCGCTCACGATCCTGCAGGACCACCCGATCCCGGCGGGCGAGGGCGGCCCCGACATCGAGTACACCGAGGCCGACGTCGACATCTACTGGGACATGATCGCCCAGAACGGATCGGTCGCGCCCGTCGAGGCGGGCTCGACGCTCAGCCTCAAGGAGAGCCTCGAGGCGATGCTGCTTCCCTCGGGCAACAACTACGCGATCTCGCTCGCGAACTGGGCGTACGGCTCGGAGGCGGGTCTCGTGACCGCCGCGACGACCTGGCTCGCCGACCACGGGCTCGCGAACACGCGCATCGCCGATTCGAGCGGGCTCTCGATGGACAACATCTCGACGCCGGCCGACCTCGTGCAGCTCGGCGAGCTCGCCCTCGCGGAGCCGACGCTCGCCGAGATCGTCTCCACGAAGTCGGTCGACATCCCCGAGCTCGGAGAGCTCGACAACTCGAACAAGCTGCTCGGCACGCACGGCGTCGACGGCATCAAGACCGGCACGACCGACGACGCGGCGAACCTGCTCTTCTCGGCCGACTACGCGGTCGGCGAGCAGACCGTCACGGTCGTCGGTGTGCTCCTCGGCGCCGAGAACCACGCGGTCCTGCGAGAGGCCGTCGCGACGCTGCTCGACAGCGTCGCCCCGGGGTTCCACGAGGTCGCCCCGCTCGAGGCGGGGCAGGAGCTCGCGAGCTACGAGACGCCGTGGGGCGACACCGCGAAGGCGCGTGCCGCCGACGGCGCCTCGCTCGTGGTGTGGAGCGACACGCCCGTCGAGGTCGAGGTGCACGCGAAGCCCGTGACCGTCGCGGCCGAGGGGGCGGACGTCGGCACCGCGGTCGTGCGCTCCGGCGACCGCGAGATCACGGTGCCGCTCGTGCTCGACGCCGAGATCGACGATCCCGGCACCTGGTGGCGGCTGGCGAACCCCGACGGCCTCGCTCAGAGCACCGCTCAGTCGGGCAGCGAGTAGGGGCCCGCCTCGGGGCGCTTCGCCGTGATGAAGTCGCCCGACGACTGGTGGCGGATGCGCCGGACCACCCACGGCACGAGGTACTCGCGCGCCCACGCGAGGTCTTCGACCCGCGCCTGCCGCCACGTGGTCAGGGGCAGCGGCTCGGGCGTCAGCGCATCGAGGTCGTTCTCGACGTTCAGGGCTGCGAGCACCATCCGCGCGACCGTGTGGTGTCCGAGCGCGTTGAGGTGCAGCCGGTCGGGAGCCCACATCCGCGGGTCCTGGATCTCTGAGAGCGCCCACTGGTCGGCGACGATGCAGTCGTACCTCGCCGCGATCGCACGGAGATTCTCGTTGTAGATCGCGACCTTGCCGCGGATGCCGCGGAACACGGGCGAGAAACCGACGTCGACGCCGGTGAAGATCACGATCGTGGCGTGGTCGCGGCTGAGCCGGTCGATCGCGTACTCGAAGCGCGCCGAGATCTCGTCGGGATCGGTGCCGGGCCGGATGACGTCGTTGCCGCCCGCCGAGATCGTGATGAGGTCGGGCCGCAGCGAGAGCGCGGGCTCGAGCTGCTCGTCGACGATCTGCTGGATGAGCTTGCCCCGCACCGCGAGGTTGGCGTAGGCGAAGTCCTCGGTGCCCTGCGACAGGACCTCCGCGACGCGGTCGGCCCATCCGCGGTGGCCGCCCGGCACGGTGGGCTCGGGGTCGCCGATGCCCTCGGTGAACGAGTCGCCGATCGCGACGTAGCGGGACCAGGGATGCTGCTGGGTGACCATCCCTCCATTCTGCACAGAACGAGGTACGGGCGGGTGCCGGTTCGAGGATGTCGCAGGGCTCCACTACCCTCGAACCAGTGAGTACCGCGACGCCTTCAGGAGCCCAGCCGGGCACCTCGGCGGCCGAGCACCTCTCACCGTCGTTCCCCGAGCGCGCCGCATGGGGCACCGCGTCGAAGCTGCGGGCCTGGCAGGCCGAGGCCCTCGAGCAGTACCTCGCCGAGCTGCCGCGCGACTTCCTCGCCGCTGCGACCCCGGGCGCAGGCAAGACGACCTTCGCCCTGCGCCTCGCCGCCGAGCTGCGTTCGCGCCGCATCATCGACCGGTTCACGGTCGTCGCGCCGACCGACCACCTCAAGCGCCAGTGGGCCGACGCGGCGGCCAGGGTCGGCATCCGCCTCGACCCCGGATTCCGCAACGCCCACGGCCGTTCGGCACGGCACTACCACGGCGTCGCCGTCACCTACGCCCAGGTCGCGATGCGTCC
The DNA here is from genome assembly GCF_053618155.1 of Agromyces sp. NPDC055658. Classification (NCBI taxonomy): domain Bacteria; kingdom Bacillati; phylum Actinomycetota; class Actinomycetes; order Micrococcales; family Microbacteriaceae; genus Agromyces; species Agromyces sp. NPDC055658. Next base: position 29,882 of record NZ_JBSHHD010000019.1, read on the forward strand.
CGCCCTGCACCGCGAACTCACCCTCTCCGGCCGCACCCTCGTCATCCTCGACGAGGTGCACCACGGCGGCGACACGCTCTCCTGGGGCGACGCGATCCGCGAGGCCTTCGAGCCTGCGACGAAGCGCCTGTCGCTCACCGGCACGCCGTTCCGCAGCGACACCGCTCCGATCCCGTTCGTGAACTACGCACCCGACGCCGCGGGGGTCCGCCTCTCGCAGACCGACTACTCGTACGGCTACGGCCGCGCCCTCGCCGACGGCGTCGTCCGTCCCGTCATGTTCATGGTCTACGCGGGCCACATGCGCTGGCGCACGAAGGCGGGCGACGAGATGGAGGCGAAGCTCGGCGAGGACAACACGAAGGACATCACCTCGTCGGCCTGGCGCACCGCGCTCGAGCCGACCGGCGAGTGGATCCCGGCGGTGCTGCAGGCGGCCGACCGGCGCCTGACCGAGGTGCGGCACTCGATCCCCGACGCCGGCGGACTCGTGCTCGCCACCGACCAGACCGTGGCCCGCGCCTACGCCGAGATCCTCGAGCGGATCTGCGGCGAACCGGTCACCGTCGTGCTCTCCGACGACAAGGCCGCCTCGAACCGGATCGAGGAGTTCTCGGGCAACGACCGTCGGTGGATGGTCGCGGTGCGCATGGTGTCCGAGGGCGTCGACGTGCCGCGGCTCGCGGTCGGCGTGTACGCGACGAGCTCGTCGACCCCGCTGTTCTTCGCGCAGGCGATCGGCCGATTCGTGCGCGCACGCCGGCGCGGCGAGACGGCGTCGGTCTTCCTGCCGAACGTGCCCGTGCTCATGGCACTGGCCTCCGAGCTCGAGCGGGCCCGCGACCATGCGCTCGACCGTCGCGACGGCGACGGCGATGACGACCCGGGGCTCGACGACGGTCTGCTCGAATCCGCGAACCGCGAAGACAAGGCGTCCGACGAGCTCGCCGACGAGTTCACGTGGCAGGCGATCGCGTCCGACGCGAGCTTCGACCGGGTCGTCTTCGACGGCACCGAGTTCGGCACGCTCGCCGAGCCCGGCAGCGACGAGGAGTACGACTTCATCGGCATCCCGGGGCTGCTCGAACCCGAACAGGTGTCCGAGCTCCTGCGCCACCGCCAGGCGCGGCAGGCGCGCCGTCAGAGCGAACGACGCAAGCACGCGGCATCCACCGAGGGCGTGTCGGGCGACGGCGACTCGGTCGAGCCGGTCGCGCTGTACCGGACCCTGAAGGAGCAGCGCTCGCTGCTCAACAGCCTCGTCGGCCTCTACGCGCGACAGAACGGCCAGGCGCACTCGATGGTGCACGCCGAGCTCCGTCGCGCCTGCGGCGGTCCCGAGGTCGCACAGGCGACGGTCACGCAGCTGCAGTCCCGCATCGAGCTGCTCCGGCGGAGACTCGGCGGACGCTGATCGTGGCGGGTTCGCCCGGGACCCCGACGCTCGGCGTCGAACCGGCGGTCCCGGGCGGTCCGATCCAGGTCAGCCAGCCGAGACCCGCGCCACGGCCTCGATGCCCGCGATGACGGCCGCCGCGTCGAGCGCGCTCATCAGGTCGTCCGTGAGGTCGTCGACGTGCTCGAGGCCGATCGACAGCCGGACGACGCCGTCGCCCGGCTTCGCCTCGCCGGCGACGGGCCGGTGAGTGAGTGAAGCGGGATGCTGCACGAGCGAGTCGACACCGCCGAGCGACACGGCATGCGTGACGAGCTCGCACGCCTCGGTGAACGCGACCGCGGCGTCGAACCCTCCGGCGAGCTCGATCGCGATGATCGAGCCGGCACCCTCGAGCTGGCGGCCGAGCAGGCCCTGCGGGTCCTGGCCGGGCAGCCCCGGATAGTGCACCCGGCCGACCGCGGGGTGGGAGGCCAGGCGATCCGCGAGCACCGCCGCGGACGTCTGCTGCGCGCGCACGCGCAGGGGGAGCGTGCGCAGGCCGCGGTGCAGCAGATAGGCCGCCATCGGATGCAGCAGCCCGCCGGTGAGCGCGCGCACGCGCCGCAGCCGTTCGACCCACTCGCGGTCGGCTGCCACGACCCCGCCCATCACGTCGCCGTGGCCCCCGAGGTACTTCGTCGCGCTGTGCAGCACGAGCCGCGCGCCGTGCTCGGCGGGACGCTGCAGCACGGGGGTCGCGAACGTGTTGTCGACGAGCACCGGCACCTCGCCCGCGACGGCCGCGAGCCGGCGCAGGTCGACGAGTTCGAGGGTCGGGTTCGCCGGCGTCTCGACGACCACGAGACCCGTGTCCGGGCGGATCGCCGCCGCGACCTCGTCGACCGTCGCCCAGGTGACGTCGGTGCCGAGCAGGCCGCTCTCGAGCACATGATCGGTGCCGCCGTAGAGCGGGCGCACCGCCACGATGTGCGGCCGGCCCGCCGAGGCGGTCGCGATGAGCACGGCGGCGAGGGCCGCCATGCCGCTGCCGAAGGCGACGGCCCCGTCGGTGCCCTCGAGCCCGGCGAGCGACTCCTCGAACCGGGCGACGCCGGGCTGCCAGAGACGCTGGTAGACGGCCGAGCGGCCATCGCCGAGGTCGTGACCGGTGGCGAGCTCCTCGTACGAGAGCCCGCCGGTCTCGACCGAGCCGAGCGGGTTGGTGGTCGAGAAGTCGATGACGGGCACATGGGATCCGCTCTCCCGGACACCGCGCATTCCGCCGTGGACGGCGCGGGTCTCGAGATGCGACGACGATGTCTGCATGGCAGGAACGAAAGCAGATCCTGTCACCAGAAACAACTCGGCTCGAACGATCAGTGGGATAGTCTGGAAATCTCGAAGCATCTGCATACTCGATCGATGGGAGCGCACGCATGGCGCAGAAGCCCGAACTCGACCGCGTCGACCGCGCGCTCCTCCAGGCGCTGTCGACGAACGCGCGTGCCTCCGGAGCCGCACTCGCCGCCGAGGTGGGCGTGGCCGAGTCGACGGTCTCGTTGCGCCTGCGCCGCCTGCAGTCGCTCGGCACGGTGCGCGGCTATCGCGTCGACGTCGACCTCGCCTCGCTCGGCGTCTCGCTCCAGGCGCTCATCGCCGTTCGGCTCGTCAAGCACGACCGCGGCGAGATCGACGCCTTCCGCGCCCAGGTGCCGCATCTGCCGGGTGTGCTCGGCGTGTTCCACATGGCGGGAGCAGAGGACTACCTGCTGCACGTCGCGGCCCGCGACGCCGAAGAGCTGCGCGAGTTCGTCCTGGCCCACCTCACCGGCCACCCTGCGGTCGCGCATACCGAGACCAACCTCATCTTCGAGCACGTCGACGGCGACGGCTGGAACAAGCTCGTCGGCTGACGGGCCGGCTGCTCCCGTCCGCGCCCCTCGGTTCCCGCCCGTGGCGGCGTGGATGCCTCGGCACCGGCCGGAGGCATCCGTGCGGGTGTTCGGCCGTCCGAAAAGCTGCCAATCCCGCACAACCGGGCCGCCGCGGCCGGGGCGCCCGATAGCGTGGTCGTCGGCCGTGACACGGCCGCGCGATGTCGCGGGCGCATGCCGGCGTCGGACCGCGCCCGCACCACGACGAGGAGGCACGATGACCGACGTGGCGCCGCAGGGCACCCCGGCCGACCGTGATCGCTGGCGACGGTATCTCGCCGCGGAACGTGCGGAGGCGGCCGTCTACCGAGAGCTCGCCGCCCGTCGCGACGGCGAGGAGCGCGAGATCCTGCTCGCCCTCGCCGCGGCTGAGGGTCGCCACGAGGCGCACTGGCTCGGCCTGCTCGGCGGCGACGAGGCGGGCGTTCCGCGTGCCGACGTCCGCACCCGCATGCTCGCCTCGCTCGCGCGCCGCTTCGGCTCGATCTTCGTGCTCGCACTCGCGCAGCGGGCCGAGGCGCGATCGCCGTACGCGACCGACCCCGACGCGACGGCGGCGATGGCCGCGGACGAACGCATCCACGGCGAGGTCGTGCGAGGGCTCGCGGCACGGGGCCGACGGCGCCTCGCCGGAACCTTCCGCGCCGCCGTCTTCGGTGCGAACGACGGGCTCGTCTCGAACCTCGCGCTCGTGCTCGGCATCGGCGCGACGGGCGTGCCGGCGAGCGTCGTGCTGTTCACGGGGATCGCCGGCCTGCTCGCCGGTGCACTGTCGATGGGGGCGGGGGAGTACGTGTCGGTGCGATCCCAGCGGGAGCTGCTCGAGGCATCCGCGCCCGACCCCACGACGAGAGACGCGCTGCCGCACCTCGACGTCGACGCGAACGAGCTCGCCCTCGTGTACCGCGCCCGCGGCATGGAGCCCGACGACGCCATCGAGCACGCGGCACTCGTCGTGGCCCGCGTGCAGGCGGCCGAGCTGGCGCAGGCGCCCACCGATGCGCTCGCGATCGAGGCCGACGACGACGAGGCGATCGGCACTGGACTCTCCGCGGCGATCTCGAGCTTCTGCTTCTTCGCGTCGGGCGCGCTCATCCCAGTCCTGCCGTACCTGTTCGGAATGACCGGCCTCGCCGCGGTCGTGACGGCGACCGTGCTCGTCGGAATCGCGCTGCTCGCGACGGGCGCGACCGTCGGCCTCCTGTCCGGCGCCTCGCCGCTGAAGCGCGCACTGCGTCAGCTCTCGATCGGGCTCGGCGCCGCCGCGGTCACCTATCTGCTCGGCCTCGCGTTCGGCACGACGGTAGGCTGATCCGCCGAGCCCCCGACCGCACGTCCCGAGGAGTCACATGCACCGCCCCGTCGCGCTCATCACCGGAGCAGGCCGGCGCAACACGATCGCGTGGGCGATCGCGACGCGGCTCGCGGCCGACGGCTGGGACATCGCGTTCAGCCATCTCGCCGACTACGACCGGCGCATGGGGCTCGGCGGCGATCCCGATCGCGATCCGGCGAGCCTCGAGGCCGAGCTCCGCGCGATCGGCGCCGGTGCGATCGGCCTCGACGCCGACCTGGCCGACCCCGCCGTTCCCGCACGGCTCTTCGCCGAGGCATCCGCCGCCCTCGGCCCGATCCGGGCGCTCGTGCTGTCGCACGCCCAGAGTGTCGACTCGGGCGTGCTCGACACCTCGGTCGAGAGCTTCGACCGCCACTTCGCCGTGAACACGCGCGCCGCGCTGCTGCTGGTGCAGGCGTTCGCCGGGCAGGTTCCCGCAGGCGGCGGCAGCATCGTCGCGCTGACGAGCGATCACATCGTCGGCAACGTGCCGTACGGGGCGTCGAAGGGGGCGCTCGATCGCATCGTCGTCGCCGCCGCACGAGAGCTCGCGCCGCTCGGCATCACGGCGAACCTGGTCAACCCGGGCCCGATCGACACCGGGTGGATGGATGCCGCTACGCGCGCCGCGCTCACGGCGCAGCAGCCGACCGGTCGGCTCGGCACGCCCGACGACACGGCGCGGCTCGTGCGATTCCTCGTGTCCGACGATGCGCGGTGGGTCACCGGCCAGCTCGTGCACAGCGACGGCGGGTCGTCGATCTGACCGCGTGCCCGCGGCGCGGCGAGCGACGCGACCGGTCTCGTCAGGCCGGTGCGGTCACGAAGTCGATGAGCTCCTCGACCCGTCCGAGCAGCGCCGGTTCGAGATCGCCGTAGCCGCGCACCCGGCCGAGGATGTGCTGCCACGCGCGGGCGATGTCGGCCTGGTCGGCGTGCGGCCAGCCGAAGGCCTCGCACACGCCGTGCTTCCACTCGGTTCCGCGGGGGATGACGGGCCAGGCCTCCCGGCCGAGGCGGGCTGGCTTCACCGACTGCCAGACGTCGATGTACGGGTGGCCGACCACGAGCACGTCCGACCGGTAGGGCCCGCGCGCCACCGCGTCGGCGATGCGCTGCTCCTTCGAACCGGGCACCAGGTGGTCGACGAGGACTCCCGCCCTGCGCCCGGGGCCGGGGCGGAACTCGGCGAGCACCTCATCGAGCACGTCCACCCCCTCGAGGTACTCGACGACGACGCCCTCGACGCGCAGGTCGGCGCCCCAGACCTTCTCGACGAGCTCGGCGTCGTGCCGGCCCTCGACGAAGATGCGGCTCGGCAGGGCGACCTTCGCAGGTCCTTGCTCGACCGCGAACGATCCCGACGCGGTGCGCAGCCGCCCGGTCGGGGCCTTCGGCCTGGGTGCCGTGAGCTGCACCGCGCGCCCTTCGACGAGGAACCCGTGGCCGAGCGGGAACATCCGCTGTTTGCCGTATCGGTCCTCGAGCACGACGACGCCCTTCTCGACGCGCACCACGGCGCCGCAGTAGCCCGAGTCGGCGAGCTCGACCACGAGGTCGCGCTCCGCCTCGACGGCGGGGATCACGGTGCGGCCGCGGGCCTTCCAGTCACCGGCGAGCACGTCGCTGCCGTATCGGTCGAAGGGGTCGGCGTCGTAGGGCGGTGTCGCAGGCACCGGTCGAGGCTATCGGAGTGCGGCCCCCTCGAGCGCGAGGCGCACGGCTCGACCCCGCCGGCGGTTCACCGGAAGTCGCGCGACCGCGTCTGCGCCTGCACGGTGAGCGACTCGAAGCGGTCGACGATGAGGTTCGTGACCCCCTCGTTCGACCGTTCGAGGATGCCTCGGACGACCATCGCGGGCGCCTCCCGGGCGATGCGCCGGTAGCGGTTCCAGACACCGACTCCGGCGATCACGTTGAGGGTGCCCGACTCGTCCTCGAGGTTGATGAAGGTGATGCCCGACGCCGTCGCCGGCCGCTGCCGGTGCGTCACGACGCCGCCGACCTCGACCCGTCGGCCCGACTCGACCTCGCGCAGGCGATCGATGCGGATCGCCCCGCGCTCGTCGAGCCGATCGCGGATGTGCCGGATCGGGTGGTCGTCGGGGGAGATGCCGGTCGCCCACAGGTCGTACACGACCTGCTCGGCCGGTGAGAGCACGGGCAGGAGCGGCGGCTGCACCACGACCACCGACCCGGGCAGGAACTCGGCGCGGTCCTGCGAGGCCTCGCCGGCGAGCCAGAGCGCCTCGCGACGGGCGAGCCCGAAGCCCTCGAAGGCGCCCGCTGCGGCGAGCGCCTCGAGCTGCTCGGTGTCGAGCGCCGCCCGGCGGGAGAGGTCGCTCATGTCTCGGTACGGGCCGCGCGCGTCGCGCTCGTCGACGATGCGCTGCGCGACCTTCGCCCCGATGGACGAGACGTCGGCGAGCCCGAGCCGCACCGCGAAGGCCCCGTCGCGGCGATGCTCGGCCGACCGATCGGGCGCCTCGAGGTCGAAGTCGCCGATGTCGGGCTGGGCGACGTGCGTGCACGCCGCCATGCCGGTCGGCGGTCGCCGCTGCGCTGGCGTCCGCCCCGCGACATCCGCCTGCTCGCCGGGGACGCGGGGCCCGTCGCACGCCTCGAGCCCCGCGTGCACGCCCGACCGCAGCACGTCGGGTCGCAGCACTCGCACCCCGTGCCGTCGCGCGTCGGCGGTGAGGGTCTGCGGCGAGTAGAAGCCCATCGGCTGGGCGCGCAGGAGCGCCGCGAGGAAGGCCGCCGGGTAGTGCAGCTTCAGCCACGAGCTCGCGTAGACGAGCAGGGCGAAGGAGAGTGCGTGGCTCTCGGCGAAGCCGAAGTTCGCGAAGGCCTCGATCTTGTCGTAGATCGCCTGCGCGTCGTCGTCGCTGAGCCCGTTCGCCGCCATGCCCTCGAAGAGCTTCGCCCTGAGCTTCGAGATCTTCTCGACGCCGCGCTTGGAGCCCATCGCCCGGCGCAGCAGGTCGGCGTCGGCCGCGGTGCAGCCGCCGACCGCGACGGCCATCTGCATGAGCTGCTCCTGGAAGAGCGGCACCCCGAGCGTGCGCTCGAGCACGGGCTCGAGGTTCGGGTGCAGGTAGCTGACCGGCTCTTCACCGGTGCGCCGCCGGATGTACGGGTGCACCGCCCCGCCCTGCACCGGGCCGGGCCGGATGAGCGCGATCTCGACGACGAGGTCGTAGTACTTTCGCGGCTTCAGGCGGGGGAGCGTGCCGATCTGCGCCCGGCTCTCGACCTGGAACACGCCGATCGAGTCGGCTCGGCAGAGCATGTCGTACACCGCCGGCTCCTCTTTCGGGACGGACTGCAGCTCCCACGTCTCGCCCGTGTGCTCGCGCACGAGGTCGAACGTGTACTGCAGGGCGGCGAGCATGCCGAGCCCGAGCAGGTCGAACTTCACGAGGCCCATCCAGGCGCAGTCGTCCTTGTCCCATTGCAGCACCGTGCGGTGCTCCATGCGGGCGTGCTCGATCGGGCAGACCTCGCCCACCGGCCGGTCGGTGAGCACCATGCCGCCCGAGTGGATGCCGAGGTGCCGCGGGAATCCGAGCACCTGCTCGGCCAGCTCGACGACCGGGCCGGGGATGTCGTGGTCGTCGGTCTCGACCACCGCGCCCCAGCGTTCCACCTGTCGCGACCACGCGTCCTGCTGCCCGGTCGAGTAGCCGAGGGCCTTCGCCATGTCGCGCACCGCGACCTTCGGCCGGTAGCTGATCACGTTCGCGACCTGTGCGGCGTTCTGCCGGCCGTACTTCTCGTAGACGTACTGGATGATCTCCTCCCGCCGGTCGGAGTCGAAGTCGACGTCGATGTCGGGCTCCTCGTCGCGCAGTGCGGAGAGGAACCGCTCGAACGGAAGGTCGAACTTGATGGAGTCGACCGCGGTGATGCGCAGCGCGTAGCAGACGGCCGAGTTCGCGGCAGATCCCCGGCCCTGGCAGAGGATGCCTCGGCTCCGCGCCTCGCGGACGAGATCGTGCACGATCAGGAAGTAGCCGGGGAAGTCCTTCTGCTCGATGATCGCGAGTTCGTGCTCGAGCCGGGCGTGCACGGCGTCGCCCGCCCCGGGGTAGAGCTCGGCGGCGCCCTGCCGCACGAGCTCCCGCAGCCAGCTCATCGGGGTGTGCCCCTCGGGCACCTCCTGGCGGGGAAGCCTGGGCCTGGCGCTGCGCAGCGTGAAGCCGAGTTCTCCTGCGAGCGAGACCGAGTGCTCGACCGCGCCCGGATACCTCGCGAACCGCGCCTGCATCTCCGCGCCGCTGCGCAGGTGCAGCCCGTCGGAGGCGGGCAGCCACCCGTCGAGCTCGTCGAGGCTGCGCCGCGCGCGAACCGCCGCGAGCGCATTCGCGAGCCGGTGTTCGGGCGGCGTCGCGTAGTGCACGGCATTCGTCGCGACGATCCGCAGCCGAGCGCCTTCGGCGAGCCCCGCGAGCACGTCGTTCGCCCGCTGGTCGGCCGGATGCCCGTGGTCGAACAGCTCGACGACCACCTGATCGCGCCCGAAGAGCGCGATCAGTCGATCGAGTTCACGCCGCGCGGCATCCGGTCCCTCCGCGGCGAGCGCCCGCCGCACCGCGCCCTTGCGGCACCCCGTGAGCACCGTCCAGTCATCTCCCGCCCGCGCGGCGAGGTCGTCGAGGTCGTAGACCGGGCGCCCCTTCTCGCCGCCCGCGAGCTGGCCCGCCGTGATCGCCGCGGCGAGCCGGTGGTAGCCCGCCTCGCGGCGGGCGAGCACGAGCAGGTGGTCGCCCTCGGGGTCGGCCTCGCCCATCTGCGGACGGCCCAGCCCGAGCGAGAGCTCGGCCCCGAAGACGGTCGTGAGGTCGGAGAAGCTCTCGGCCGCCTCGGCGAAGCGCACGATGCCGTAGAAGCCGTCGTGGTCGGTCACCGCGAGCCCGGAGAGGCCCAGCCGGTGGGCCTCCTCCACCAGCTGCTCGGGCGAAGAGGCCCCGTCGAGGAAGCTGTAGTTCGTGTGCGCGTGGAGTTCGGCGTAGGGCACGACCGGCCCCTCGGGCGCGGTGAGCCCCTCGCTCGGCCGGTAGGGCTGCCGTTTGCGGCTGAACGCCGGGCCGTCGCCGCCGTCGGCGATGAGCTTCGACGGGCTCGGCCTGCGGCGGTCGGAGAGCTTGCGCTCGAGCTCCGACCAGGGGATCTCGGGATTGTTCCAGCCCATCAGCCTCTGCCCATCAGTCGTACCTCGCCTCGGCCCACCAGCCCTCGGCGTCGCGCACGAGGAGCCACGCGCAGCCGTCGTGGTCGACGAGCTGGAACCGGTGCACGCGCCGCGCACGCGCGTCGTCCCACCAGCGTTCGACGACCGGCCACGGGCCGGCCCACGCGCGTACCCGCGCCGGTGCGGTGCGGCCGACCGCGAAGGTCTCGGGCGGCGACGAGATCGCGCCGCGCGCATCGATCGCGACCGTGGCGCCGGCGGCGTCGAGCAGGGCGACCGGGTGCCGTTCGCGGAACACGCTCGCCGGCGCGAGCGCGGGCAGGCTGCCGGGCCACGGGGCCTCGCGCCGTTCGGGAGCCCGGTCGCCCCACGGTACGAGCACCTGCCGATCGGCGAGCATGCGCCCGCCGCCGACGGCCGCCGTGACGACCCCCTCGTGCCCGAGCATGCTCTGCACCCGGGTGAGCGCGTGGTGCACCCGCTCGTCGGGCCCCTGCCCCCAGAGCCCCGCCTCGTGGTTCGCGGTGGAGTCGACCCGCTCGGGGATCACCCGCAGCGCGGTGATCGGCGAGGCGAGCCCGCTGTCGGCGGTGCCGGCTCCCTGCAGCTGCCAGCGCACCCGGTCGACGACGTCGGCGGGCGTGAACCAGCGCGGATGCAGCCAGCTGCGACTCGATCGGCCGCCCCGCTCGTCGTCGAGTTCGACGCGGATCGCCGTGCACACGAGCCTGACCGCCCGCATGCGGTCGATGAACTCGTCGGCTCGCACTCGGAACGCGAATGCGAGCTGGTCGATGCGATCGAGCGGCGGTTCGAACTCGGCGAGCACCTCGAACTCGGGCGGCGGGGTTCGGGCCGCCACCCCGTTGGACTCGCGGCCGGCGGCCCGGTCGTGGGCGAACGCACCGGCGGCCCCGAACCGGCGGCGCACATCGTCGGCCGGCAGCGCCGCGAAGTCGCCGAGCGTGCGAACCCCGAGCCGATTGAGCAGCACCCGGGTGCGTTCGTCGACGACGAGGCCGACGGGCAGCGGCGCGAGGAACTCGGCCGAGCCGCCCGGCGCCACGATGCCGATGTGCGGCGAGGAGCGCACCGCGCGTGCCGCCTGCTCGGCGGCGAACGGCCCGTCGGCGACGCCCACCCGCACCTCGGGGCCGAGCTGCCGTGCCGTGTCGAGCAGTGCCCGTGCCGCGGCGTCCTCGCCGCCGTAGTAGCGGGCCGGCCCCCGCGCCCGCATCGCGAGCGTGCCGGGGCGCACGACCTGCACCCCCGGCACCGCGTCTTCGACCCGTCGGACGACGGGTTCGAAGGCGCGCACGTCGAGGGCGGGATCGTACGGCAGCACGGTGAGCGCGGGGGAGCGGTACTGCGCCTCGCGGAGGCGCAGCCCGCGCGCCACGCCGTCGCGTCGTGCCGCCGCCGAGCAGGAGTGCACCGCACCGCCCTCGGTGAGGGCGATGGGCGCGTCGAGGTCGAGCCCCGCCTCGCGAGCCGCGGCGAACACGGGCCAGTCGGGGCACCAGAGCACGATCGCCCTCGTGGGGGAGGCCGGGTTCATGCCGGCCTCCGGAACTCGCCGTGGAGCACGGGGGCCAGCCCCGCCTCGGTGCCGGACGGGGGAGACCCGGCCGCATCTGCTGCACCCGGCCCCTCGTCCAGCGCCTCGAACCCGAGCGCGCGGTCGGGCAGCCGCAGCTTCGAACGACGCCGCTTCACGAAGCCGCCGCGGCCTGCAGCGCTCACGACGACCTCTCGCTCGTCGAGCAGGCCGTGGCCGGACTCGAGGCCGTGCCATTCGCTCGCCTCGACGTCGAGGCTCGCGTCACTGCCCGGCCAGGGGCCGGCGGCGATCAGCACGGCACCGCGCTCGCGCAGGCGGGCGGCGAGCCGGGATGCCTCGGCAGGGGCGACGCGCTCGGCCGGTCGCACTGCGACGATGGGAATGACGTCGGCGAGCGCCGCGACCACCGCGAACCACTGCCGCCCGGGCTCCGGCACGAGCACGAGCCGCTCGAGATCGATGCCGAACCGGGCCGCGGCCTCGACCCCGAACTCGGGCATGCCGACGACGGCCGCCCAGCGCCCGCTCGCCGAGGGGCCGGCCAGCAGCGCCATCACGAGGGTGGTCGACCCGTGCGCCTCGACGACGGTGCCCTCACGCAGGGTTCCGCCCGGCAGCAGCCCCGTGAAGGCCGCATGGGTCGGCACCGCCCGGGTCTCGAGCCGGGTCGACTGCATGCCGTGGATGCGCGCCTGCAACTCGTCGACCCGCTCGAGGCGGGCCGTCGACGAGGGGAGGGGAGCGGCCTGGGTCACCCTTCAAGTTTCGAACACATGTTCGAAACTGGCAAGTCGTCTCGGCCGAACGTCCGAAACCGTTCTGGAAAACGCGAAAGGGCCGGATCTTCCGATCCGGCCCTTTCGACCCACGTGCGCGAGGGGGGACTTGAACCCCCACGCCCTATACGGGCACTAGCACCTCAAGCTAGCGCGTCTGCCAATTCCGCCACCCGCGCGTGGTTTCCGCTGATCGCTCAGCGGCCGTAGAAGACATTAGCACGGTTTGCGGAGCCCGATTGACCAAACCGCCACGACGAGGTCGTCGACGCCTCGAAACCCCGGGTGAGCGGCAGGAAAACTCGCGATTCCGGGATCGCTGCGAGCACCGGTTGCCGTACCGACTAGCGTGGAGCGCATGGCCGAGGCATCCGCGACCCCAGACCCAGTGCTCGACGAGACCGCGGTGATCGCGCGCGACCTGATCCGGTTCGACACCTCCAACTACGGGAGCGGGCGGGCCAACGGCGAACGCGAGGCCGCGGAGTACGTCGAGGCCCGGCTCGCCGGCCTCGGACTCGCGCCCAGGATGTTCGAACCCGAGCCCCGGCGCACGAGCGTCGTGGCCCGCGTTCCCGGGCGCAATCCCGACAAGCCCGCCCTCGTCGTGCACGGCCACCTCGACGTCGTGCCCGCCGACGCCCGCAACTGGAGCGTCGACCCCTTCGCGGGCGAGATCCGCGACGGAATGCTCTGGGGTCGCGGCGCCGTCGACATGAAGGACATGGACGCCATGATGCTCGCCGCGCTCGGCGACATCCTCGGCAGCGGGGCGCAGCCCGAGCGCGACCTCGTCATCGCCTTCTTCGCCGACGAGGAGGCGGGCGGGGGAGCGGGCTCGGGCTGGCTCGTCGACCACCACCCCGAGCTCTTCGCCGGGGCCGCCGAGGCGATCAGCGAGGTCGGCGGCTATTCGATCACCGTCGGCGGCCGCCGGGCCTACCTGCTGCAGACGGGCGAGAAGTCGCTGCTCTGGATCAAGCTCGTCGCCCGCGGCGTCGCGGCGCACGGCTCGCGGCTCATCCGGGACAACGCGATCACGAAGCTCGCCGAGGCGGTCGCGACGCTCGGGCGCACCGAGTGGCCGATGCGCCTCACCGACACGACCCGCGAGCTCCTGGCCGAGATCGCCGCGGTGCTCGGCGTCGACCCCGAACAGGTGTCGCCCGACGAGCTCGCCCTCGCGACCGGATCCGCGTCGGGATTCATCACGGCGACGCTGCGCACGACGTCGAATCCGACCCTCCTCGAGGCCGGCTACAAGCACAACGTGATCCCTGACCGCGCCGAGGCGCTCATCGACATCCGCACCCTCCCCGGCGAAGAGGAGGCGGTGCTCGCGGAGGTGCAGGCGCTCGTCGGCGACGGCATCGAGATCGAGGTGGTGCACCGCGACGTCGGACTCGAGTCCGCGACGTCCGGATCGCTCGTGGATGCCGTCAAGCGCTCGCTCGAGACCCACGATCCCGGCGCGCCGGTCTTCCCCTACCTGCTGTCGGGCGGCACCGACAACAAGGCGCTCAGTCGCCTCGGCATCGCCGGCTACGGCTTCGCCCCGCTGCGCCTGCCCGAAGGCTTGGACTTCCCTGCGATGTTCCACGGCGTTGACGAGCGGGTGCCGCTCGACGCACTAGTCTTCGGTAGGCGGGTCCTTCGCGACCTGCTCCTCGAGTACTGACCGGCGAGTCGACGGCGCGGCGGCCCATCGGGCCACCCACGTCAGGCCAGCTGAGACCTCCGACTTCCGCGGAGGCGGAAGGCGGATGCACCACGTGATCGAAGCGCTCATCCTGGGATTCGTCCAGGGCCTCACCGAGTTCCTCCCGATCTCCTCGAGCGCCCACCTGCGCATCCTCGGGGAGTTCCTGCCGGGCGCGCAGGACCCGGGGGCGGCCTTCACCGCGATCACCCAGCTCGGCACCGAGACCGCGGTCGTCGTGTTCTTCTGGCGCGACATCGTGCGCATCGTGTCGCACTGGTTCGGCTCGTTCACCGGGCGCGTGCCCCGCAACGACCCCGACGCCCGCATGGGCTGGCTCATCATCATCGGCTCGATCCCCATCGTGGTGTTCGGCCTGCTCTTCCAGGACGAGATCGAGACGGTGCTCCGATCGCTCTGGATCACGGCGACGATGCTCGTCGTGTTCGGCATCATCCTCGGCCTGGCCGACTGGGCCGGAGCCAAGCGCCGCAAGCTCGACCAGTTGACGTACCCGCACGGCGTGCTCTTCGGACTCGCCCAGTCGTTGTCGCTCATCCCCGGCGTCTCGCGCTCGGGCGGCACGATCACGATGGGCCTGCTGCTCGGCTACGAACGCGCCGCAGCGGCCCGCTACGCCTTCCTGCTCGCGATCCCGGCCGTGTTCGGCAGCGGGCTGTTCCAGCTCGTCAAGAGCCTCGACGAGCCGTCGGTCTACAGTCCGCTCGAGACCGCGGCGGCGACGGTCGTCGCGTTCGTCGTGGCCATCCTCGTGATCGCGTTCTTCATGAGCTGGATCTCGAAGCACAGCTTCCTGCCGTTCGTGATCTACCGCATCGTGGTCGGCGGGCTGCTCTTCTTCCTGCTCGCGAACGGCACGCTGCAGCCGGTCTAGGTCGACGCCGGTCGTGGATGCCTCGACCGAGGCGTCCACGACGGCGTGATTCCGGCAGCGGGGAAGCAGCCGTCAGGGCGTCGCGGGACCGCGCCCGTCGGCACGGCCCTCGGGTCCGTCGCCGCGGCGACGGAGGTAGCGCTCGAACTCCTGCGCGATCGCCTCGCCGCTCGCCTCGGGGGCGTCGACCGCGTCGCGCGCCTGCTCGAGCTGGGCGATGTACCCGGCCATCTCCTCGTCGTCGGCGGCGAGGGCGTCGACCCCGGCCTCCCACGCCTGCGCCTCGGTCTCGAGGGTGCCGCGGGGGATCGACAGGCCGGTCAGCTCCTCGAGCTTGCCGAGCAGGGCGAGCACGGCCTTGGGCGACGGCGCGTTGTGCACGTAGTGGGGCACCGACGCCCACAGCGACACGGTCGGGATGCCGAGGCGCTCGGCCCGGTCGGCCAGCACGCTCAGGATGCCGACCGGCCCCTCGTAGGTCGAGCGCTCGACGCCGAGCGCCTCGCGGACCTCGGGGTTCTCGCTCGACGCGAACACGGTGAGCGGGCGCGTGTGAGGGGCGTCTGCGAGCATCGCCCCGAGCAGCACGACGCCGTCGATGTCGGCGGCGAGCGCGGCGTCGATGAGCTCGGCGGCGAAGCCCTTCCAACTGCGGGCCGGCTCGGCTCCGATGAGCACGTGCAGGCCGGATGCCCCGGGGCCGGTCACCGGCTCGTCGACATCGGCCGGTCCGCTCGGACCGAGGATCGCGGCGCCCGGCCACTCGAGCCTGCGGACGCCGTCGTCGCCGACGACCACGGTCGGGCGGGTGAACTGGTAGTCGAAGTAGAGCTCTGGGTCGACGGCGGCGACCTCGACGAGGCCGAGCCGCTCGGCGAGCAGCTTGGCGGCGCCGCTCGCGGCCTCGCCCGCGTCGTTCCAGCCCTCGAAGGCGACGACGAGCAGCCTTCGGCCCTCGAATCCGGCCGGCTGAATCACTCCGTGTGCCCCGCTTCCCACCCCGGTCGTCCGGGTTCCCCTCCACAATAGGCCGTGCCCGTAGACTTGGGCGTTGTGACCTCACGCCTGCCTGCCGCCGTCCTCTGGGACATGGACGGAACCCTCGTCGACACCGAACGCTATTGGATGGCCGCCGAGGAGGAGCTGGTCGAAGCCTTCGGCGGCACCTGGACCCACGACGAGGCGCTGGCCCTCGTCGGCAGCGGCCTGTGGGAATCCGCCCGCGTCTTCCAGGCGAAGGGCGTCGACCTCGACGCCGACACCATCGTCCTGCGCCTCACGAATCGAGTGGCCGAGATGCTCGCCGAGCACGGCGTGCCCTGGCGGCCCGGCGCCCGGGAGCTGCTCCTCGCGTTGCGCGAGGCATCCGTGCCGACCGCGCTCGTGACCATGTCGCTGCGCTCGATGGCCGACGAGATCATCTCCGCGATCCCCTTCACGGCGTTCGACGCGATCGTGACGGGCGACTCGGTCGAGCATGCCAAGCCGCATCCCCAGCCGTACCTGCAGGCCGCGGCCGAGCTCGGCGTCGACATCGCCGACTGCGTCGCGTTCGAGGATTCGCCTGCCGGCCTCACCTCGGCCTACGACGCCGGCACCATCGCCGTCGGCGTGCCCAACATCCTCGAGCTCGACGACGTGTCGTCGACGGTGCTCTGGCCGACGCTCGAGGGCATGACGGTGGCCGATGTCGCGGCGCTCGTCGGCGAACGGGAGGCGACCAGATGACCACGAGTCGAGGCGAGCAGAGTGGGCCGTTCCGGGTCGGCGACCGCGTTCAGCTGACCGGCCCCAAGGGCCGGATGCACACCATCACGCTCGAGCCGGGCAAGCTCTTCCATTCCCACAAGGGGCCGATCGCGCACGACGACCTGATCGGCCTCCCCGACGGCTCGGTCGTCGCGAACCAGGTCGGGATCGAGTACCTCGCCCTTCGCCCGCTGCTCAGCGACTTCGTGATGTCGATGCCCCGTGGCGCCGCGATCGTCTACCCGAAGGACGCCGCGCAGATCCTCGCGCAGGCCGACATCTTCCCCGGCGCGACCGTCGTCGAGGCGGGCGTCGGCTCCGGCGCCCTCTCGCTCTGGCTGCTCCGCGCGATCGGGGAACGCGGCCGCCTGCACTCGTTCGAACGTCGCGAGGAGTTCGCCGACGTCGCCCGCGGCAACGTCGCGACCTTCCACGGTGCGGTGCCCGACAACTGGTCGATCACGCTCGGCGACCTCGCCGAGGCGCTGCCCGAGACCGTCGACGAGGGCTCGGTCGACCGGGTCGTGCTCGACATGCTCGCGCCGTGGGAGTGCATCGACGAGGTCTCCCGTGCGCTCAAGCCCGGCGGAGTGGTGCTCTGCTACATCGCCACCGTCACCCAGCTGTCGCGGGTCGCGGAGGCCATCCGCGCCACGGGCGAGTACACCGAACCGCAGTCCTCTGAGACGATGGTGCGCGGCTGGCACGTGCAGGGTCTCGCCGTGCGACCCGACCACCGGATGATCGCCCACACCGGGTTCCTCATCACGGCGCGCCGGCTCGCGCCCGGCACCGTCCTGCCCGAGCTCAAGCGACGTCCGTCGAAGACCGAGTTCAGCGACGAGGACGTCGAGGCGTGGACGCCGGGCGCCCTCGGCGAACGCCAGGTCAGCGCCAAGGCGCTGCGCAAGCGGGTTCGCGCGGCCGACGCCGCGGCACGGAAGTCCGCCGGTTCGGATGAGGCCGGTTCCGAGTCGGCCGGCGACCTCGAAACCCCCGAGCAGGAGTCGCCCGTCTCGGACGGGTAGGCTTTCATCGCCCCTCAGCGACCCATGAAGAATCGAGGATCTGTGCGCTCGTCTCTCGCGCTCATCGCCACGGCCGCGCTCGTCGCCGTCGCGCTCTCCGGCTGCGCCACCCAGGCACCCGCGCCCGAGGCCGCGCCGGGCGGGTCGTCCGACACGATCGACGTGACCGGTGACTTCGGTACGAGCCCCGAGGTCGAGTTCCCGACGCCGCTCATGCCCGAAGAGACCGAGTGCACCGAGATCGTCGCGGGGGAGGGGCCGTACCTCGAGGAGGGTCAGCTCGCGCTCACCGGCCTCGCCGTGTACAACGGCGCGACCGGCGACGAGATCCAGGTGACCGGATTCGGAGACGAGGAGCCGATTCCGCTCGTCGTGACCAACCAATCGCTCACTGGCCTGAAGAAGGGCCTCACCTGCGCCCGCGAGGGGTCGCGGGTCGCGGTCGTCGTGCCCGAGAAGGACGCGTTCGGGCCCAACGGCAACCCGCAGATCGGTGTCAACCCCGGTGACAGCCTCGTCTTCGTGATCGACGTGCAGCGCGCATTCCCGTCGCGCGCCGACGGAAGCCCCCGCCTCACACGCGACGGCTTCCCCGCCGTGGTGCTCGCTCCCGACGGCCGCCCCGGCATCACGGTCCCGAAGAGCCCCGCGCCGGAGCAGAGCGAGGTCGAGACGCTGAAGGCCGGATCGGGCGAGGTCGTCGAAGAGGGCGACCAGGTCGTCGTGCAGTACACCGCGGTCGACTGGGAGTCGAACGAGGTGACCGGCTCCACCTGGGAGGACGGTGCCCCCGTCACGGCCGTGGCCGGTGACGGCGGCCAGGGCGGAAGCCTTCCCCCCGCGGTCACGAAGGAGCTCGTCGGCCAGAAGGCCGGATCGCAGATCGGCGTGATCGTGGCCCCCGAAGGTGACGATGCGAGCGGCTCGGCCCAGTTCTACGTCGTCGACATTCTCGGAGTCCTGTGACCGATCGCCGGCGCCCGAGCGGCGCCGGCGGTTCAGTATGATCGCTCGTGTGGCCGGAACAGAACCCAGTGGTGCAGCGAAGGTTCCGGTCGAGGACCGGCTGTTCAGCCTCGTCCTGGCGCTCGTCGCCACCGAGACCGGACTGCTGAAGTCCGAGATCCTCTCGACCGTCCGGGGCTACGCCGAACGCTACGACGCCTCGGGTTCGAACGCGAACCTCGAGCGCCAGTTCGAGCGCGACAAGGACGAGATCCGCGATCTCGGCATCCCGCTCGAGACGGTCGAGTCGCCCGATCGCCCAGGAGACAACCAGTCGCTGCGCTACCGCATCCCGAAGGGGCAGTACGAGCTCCCCGAGGCCGTGCGGTTCAGCCCCGACGAGCTGGCGCTGCTCGGCCTCGCCGCCGAGGTCTGGCGCGAGGCATCCGTGTCGGCCGATTCGCAGCGCGCGCTCACGAAGCTGCGCTCGCTGGGCATCGAGCCGCGCGACCCCGTCATCGGCTACGCACCGCGCCTGCGCGTGCGCGACGCCGCCTTCGAGCCGCTGCGTCAGGCGCTCGATCGCCGGCAGACCGTGCGCTTCCGGTACTTCAAGCCTGGCGAGCGCGAGCCGCGTGTGCGCACCGTCGACCCGCTCGCCGTCGTGCTGCACGAGGGCCGCTGGCACCTGCACGCCCGCGACCGCGATGTCGACGAGCCCCGCACGTTCCTGCTCTCCCGCATCGTCGGCGAGGTCCAGCCCGTCGCCGGTTCGACCTTCGATGCGCCGCCGCCCGGCATCCAGGACCGCGTGATCGCCGAACTCGACGCGCTGCGCCTCTCGAACGTCGCCGACCTGGCGGTCACCGCCGGCAGCGACGCCGAAGTCCGTCTCGGCAAGCGCGCCGTCGACGGCGACGAGGACGCGGGGGTCATCCGTCTCCACTACACCGACGAGGCGGTGCTCGCCGACGAGCTCGCCGCGTACGGGCCCGAGGTGCGCGTGCTCGGCCCGGCGTCGCTGCGGCAGGCGGTGCGCGATCGCCTGCGCCTCGTCGCCGACGCGCACCGCGGGAGGAGCGAACGATGAACGAGTCGCGACGCAAGCCGTTGAAGGCCTCCGACAAGCTGGTGTTCCTGCTCTCGCTCGTGCCGTACCTGCTCGAGCAGCAGGTCGTGGACGTGCCCGACGCCGCGGCCCACTTCGGCGTGACCGACGACGAGATCCGCGACGCCGTCCGACTCATCGCGACATCGGGGCTGCCGGGCGCCACCGGCACCTACCAGCCGAACGACCTGTTCGACATCGACTGGGACGCGTTCGAGGACGACGACGTCATCGTCATCGTGCACCACGTCGCGATCGACGACGCCCCGCGCCTCTCGGCGCGCGAGGCGGCCGCGCTCATCGCCGGACTGCAGTACCTCTCCGCACTGCCCGAGAACGCGGGGAGCGCCTCGCTCGGCGCCCTCATGCAGAAGCTCACCGCCGGCGCCTCGGCGGCACCGACGAGGCTCGCCGTCGCCGAGTCGGAGAGCGACGCGTCGCTCGCCGCGATCCGCGCGGCCGTCGCCGACGGACGGCAGCTCGAGTTCGACTACCGCAACGCGGTCGGGGTCGCGGGGCGTCGCCGGGTCGACCCCCTTCGCATCCTCTCGCAGGACGCCGACTGGTACCTGCAGGCCTACTGCCATACGCGCGAAGACGTCCGCAACTTCCGCGTCGACCGCATGAGCGACCTCGTGGTCTCCGACCTTCCGATCGGCGAGCATGCCGAGACCGTCGTGCCCGACACCCTCTTCCAGGGATCCGACAGCGACTTCGACGTCGTGGTCGATGCGCTCCCCGAAGCGCTGCCGCTCCTCGCGGACTATCTGGCCGATTCGAAGTCCGAGGAGGTCGACGGGCGACTCAGGGTCACCCTGCGACTGGCCCACGTGCACGGGCTCAAGCGGCTCGTCGCCGGACTTCCCGGGCTCGTCACCGTCGTCTCGCCCGCGGAGGCGCGGGCGGCGGTCGCCGGCTGGGCGACCGCCGGGCTCGCCGGATACGCTGACGACGAGGCATCCGGTCACTGAGTACGGATCGCCGCGTCGGACCCGACGGTCCGACCGGGGCATCCGTCCACAGCCGTGACCTCGCAGAAACCTCCGGCAGGTAGACTGTCGCCAACATCCCCCGAGAAACGGACGAAAACCTATGTGGCAAGGCTTCACCGGTTGGCACGCGCTGATCATCCTCGTGGTCATCCTGCTGCTGTTCGGCGCCCCCAAGCTTCCGGCGCTCGCCCGCAGCCTCGGGCAGTCGATGAAGATTCTCAAGACCGAGGTGCGCTCCGACAAGGGCGACGGCGACGCTGCCGCCGCCGGTGACGACACGCCGAAGTCCGAGGAGTCGGATTCCGGCAAGAGCGCCTGACACAGATGACCGCGGTGAAAGATCGCGGGGAGAAGAACCGCGAGAAGCGGATGTCTCTGGCCGCGCACCTCGTCGAGTTGCGCAAGCGCCTCTTCATCTCGGCGATCGCGATCGTCGTCGGCATGGTCGCCGGATGGGTGCTGACCGATCTCTACGTCTGGGACGCGATCCAGCAGCCGGTCGTGCGCGTCGCAGAGGCGCAGGGGCACAGCGCAGAGACCGCGATCGTCTTCCCGACGATCTCGAGCGCGTTCGACCTGCGCCTGCAGATCGCGTTCACCCTCGGCCTCGTGATCTCGAGCCCGGTGTGGCTGTACCAGATCTTCGCCTTCCTCGTACCGGGGCTCAATCAGAAGGAGCGCCGCTTCACGCTCGCGTTCTTCGCGACGGCGATCCCGCTCTTCTTCGCGGGCTGCGCGGCCGGTTGGTTCGTGCTGCCGAACATCGTCAAGCTCATGACGAGCTTCGTGCCCGAAGGGGCGATGTCGCTGCTGACGGCGAAGGAGTACATCGACTTCGTCCTGAAGCTCGTGATCGCGATCGGCGTCGCCTTCGTGGTACCGGTCTTCATCGTGCTGCTGAACTTCGCCGGCGTCATCAGCGCGGCGGCGATCATCAAGTCGTGGCGCGTCGCGATCCTCGTGATCGTGCTGTTCACCGCCATCGCGACGCCGTCGGCCGACGTGGTCTCGATGTTCATGCTCGCCATCCCGATGATCGTGCTGTACTTCGCCGCCTGGTTCATCGCGAACCTGCACGACAAGCGCGTCGCACGTCGCAACATCGCCGAGTTCGGCGAAGCGGTCTGAGGTTCGTCGCTGTCTAGGCTGGAGGGGTGATGAGCCTCTCGCCGGCCGAGCGCTACGCGCGGTCGCGCCAACAACGACGGCAGCCGCGGCTCGCCGACTTCGCCGCTTCGATGCGATTCGACCTCGACCCGTTCCAGGCGGCGGCCTGCGCGGCGCTCGACGAGGGGCGCAGCGTGCTCGTCGCCGCTCCGACGGGTGCGGGCAAGACCGTGGTCGCCGAGTTCGCCGTGCACCTCGCCATGCAGGAGCGCGGCGAGAAGGTCTTCTACACGACCCCGATCAAGGCGCTCTCGAACCAGAAGTACCAGGAGTTCTGCGACACCTGGGGGGCCGACCAAGTCGGGCTCCTCACGGGCGACACCAACGTGAACTCGGGCGCGCGCATCGTCGTCATGACGACCGAGGTGCTGCGCAACATGCTCTACGCCGACTCGCCGCTGCTCGACCGCCTCGCGTACGTCGTGATGGACGAGGTGCACTACCTCGCCGACCGGTTCCGCGGCGCCGTCTGGGAGGAGGTCATCATCCACCTCCCCGAGGAGGTGCGCCTCGTCTCGCTGAGCGCGACCGTGTCGAACGCGGAGGAGTTCGGCGACTGGCTCCAGGCGGTGCGCGGCGACACCGAGGTGATCGTCTCCGAAGACCGCCCGGTGCCGCTCGAACAGCACGTGCTCGTGCGTTCGAAGCTCGTCGAGCTGTTCGATTCGTCGGGCCAGGCCGCCACCCACCGGGTGAATCCCGAACTGAAGCAACTGGCGCGGGCCGGCGGCCGGTCGCTCGGGCAGCGTTCGGCCCGCGGGCGCCGGGGCGGCGATCGCGGCCGGTTCCACCAGGCCCAGCAGGGCGGTCGGCTCGATCGGCCCGAGGTCGTCGCGTTGCTGCAGGGCAAGAACCTGCTCCCCGCGATCGTGTTCATCTTCTCCCGTGCGGGCTGCGATCAGGCAGTACGCCAGGTGCTCCGCTCCGGCATCCGGCTCACCGCGGGACACGAGCGCGCCGAGATCCGCGCCATCGTCGAAGAACGGGCGAGGATGCTTCGCGACGAGGACCTCGCGGTGCTGGGGTACTGGGACTGGCTCGAAGGGCTCGAGCGCGGCGTCGCCGCGCACCACGCGGGCATGCTGCCGGCGTTCAAGGAGATCGTCGAGGAGCTCTTCCAGAAGAAGCTGCTGAAGGTCGTGTTCGCGACCGAGACGCTCGCTCTCGGCGTCAACATGCCGGCTCGTTCGGTGGTGCTCGAGAAGCTCGACAAGTTCAACGGCGAGGCCCGAGTGCCGATCACTCCGGGGGAGTACACCCAGCTCACGGGCCGTGCCGGCCGGCGCGGTATCGACATCGAAGGCCACTCCGTCATCCAGTGGGTCGACGGCCTCGACCCCGAGTCGGTCGCGGCGCTCGCCTCCCGACGCAGCTATCCGCTCAACTCGAGCTTCCGTCCGACGTACAACATGGCGGTGAACCTGATCGACCAATTCGGTCGTGAGCGCACCCGGCAGATCCTCGAGCTCTCGTTCGCGCAGTTCCAGGCCGACCGCGCGGTCGTCGACCTCGCCCGCACCCTGCGGAAGCAGGAGGAGTCGATGTCGGGCTACGACGAGGCGATGCGCTGCCATCTCGGCGACTTCGCCGAGTACGCGGGCATCCGCCGTGAGATCGGCCGGCTCGAGCGCCAGTCCTCGAAGGGCAACCCGACGCACGCCGAGCGCGAGCGGTTGCAGCGAGAGCTCGCCGACGCGCGCAAGCGCCTGCGCGCCCACCCCTGTCACGGCTGCGCCGAGCGCGAGTCGCACGCGCGCTGGGCGGAGCGGTGGTGGCGCCTCAAGCAGGAGCACGACGATCTCTCCCGGCAGATCCGCAGCCGGACGGGGCAGGTCGCCAAGCGGTTCGATCGGGTGTCCGAGGTGCTCACCGCGCTCGGCTATCTCGAGGTCGACGGCGACGGCCGCCTCGTCTCGACGTCGGCCGGCCGCGTCCTCAAGCGGATCTACGGCGAACGCGACCTGCTCGTCGCCGAGTGCCTGCGCCTCGGGCTCTGGGACGGCCTCGACGTCGCGGGCATCGCCGCGATGGCCGCCTCCCTCGTCTACGAGCCCCGACGAGACGACCGCGGGGTCGAGTACCGGCTGCCGCGACGCGGCTTCCGCGAGGCGTTCGACAAGACGCTCGACGTGTGGAGCGCGCTCGACGACCTCGAACGCGATCATCGCCTGCCGTCGAGCGAGCAGCCGTCACCCGCGCTCGCCTCGGCGATGCACGGCTGGGCCCGGGGCGGTGCGCTCGCGGGCGTGCTCGAAGACACCGAGCTCGCGGCCGGCGACTTCGTGCGGCTCACGAAGCAGGTGATCGACCTGCTCGACCAGATCTCGATCGTCGCCGACGCCGAGCTCGCCGCCACGGCACGCTCCGCCATCGATGAGGTACGACGCGGTGTCGTCGCCTACGGCACGGTCGCCTGATCCGAGTCGCCTAGGCTGATCTGGTGCCATCCACCCCTGCACGACGCCTGCTTCCGCTGCCGCTGTGGGCAGCCGTCATCGTCGCCGCGGTCGGCGGATTCGTCTACGACCTCGGGTTCCCCGACGTGTCGGCCTGGCCCCTCGCGTTCGCGGGCATCGCGCTCGCCCTCCTGCCGCTCATCGGCCGAAGCGCGTGGAGCGCCGCGCTCGTCGGCTTCGTCTTCGGACTCGCCTTCTACCTGCCGCACGTCTCGTGGACCTCGCTCTACCTCGGGCCGATCCCGTGGCTCGCGCTCTCGATCTTCGAATCGTTCTTCATGGCCGGCGGCGCCGTGCTCATCGCGCTCGCGTACCGCTGGGTGCCGCGGGCGAGCGACTCGCGATGGACGAGGCTCGTCTGGCTGCCGCTGCTCGTGTCGGGGCTCTGGATCGTGCGCGAGACCGCCGCGGGCACGATGCCGTACGGCGGCTTCCCCTGGGGTCGCGCCGCGCTGAGCCAGTCGCAGAGTCCGTTCGCCGAGGTCGTCGCCTGGATCGGCTCGACCGGACTCGGATTCGTGATGGTCGCGCTGGTGGCCGGTGTCATCGAGTGGGTGCGCCTGCGGGGCTGGCGCGACCTGCGTACGGCCATCCCCGTCGTCGCGCTGCTGATCGTCGCGGTGATGGCTCCCGCCTTTCCGACGACCGCCTCGGGAGAGCTCCGGGTCGCGAGCGTGCAGGGCAACGGACCGTCCGGGTACTTCGACGAACGTCAGCCCGGCGACGTGCTCGCCGCACAGCTCGAGGCGACGGAGCCGATCCTCGACGAGGAGGGCATCGATGTCCTGCTCTGGCCGGAGGGCGGGTCGGACCTCGACCCCACGCGGAGCCCGGCGACCGCGGGGATCTTCGACACGCTCGGGCGTCGCCTCGACGCGCCGATCGTGTTGAACACGGTGACGACGCGGGGCGACGAGTTCTTCAACACGTCGATCCTCTGGCGCAGCGGCGAAGGCGCGGTCGACAGCTACGACAAGCGCCACCCCGTGCCCTTCGGCGAGTACATCCCCGATCGCTGGTTCTACGACGCGATCGTGCCCGACCTCACGGGGCTCGTGCAGCGGGGATACTCGCCCGGCGTGAACGCCCCCGTCTTCGACCTCGGCGACGCCGTCGCGGGTCTCGCGATCTGCTTCGACGTGATCTACGACGAGGTGATCTGGCAGGGAGCCCGCGACGGCGCCGAGCTCTACATGTTCCAGACGAACAATGCCGACTTCAGGGGAACCGACGAGAATCAGCAGCAGCTCGCGATCGCGCGACTCCGTGCGATCGAGACGGGTCGGTCCGTCGTGAACATCTCGACGGTCGGCACCAGCCAGGTGATCGATCCGTCGGGGCGCACGATCGACGCACTCCCGGCTTACGAGGCCGGGGCGATGGTCACCGACGTCGAACTGCGTCGCGGCTTGACGCCGTCGGTCGTGCTCGGCTCATGGGTGGCGATCGTGATCGTCGCCGGGGCGATCATCGGGCTCATCGCAGCCGGCGTCATGGCGCGACAGCGCACCGCGCGACCCGAACCCGTCGAGCAGGACTAGGCGCCGACCTTCTGGCCGCCGCGACGCGCGCGCAGGTACTGGAGGCGCTCCTCGAGCAGCTCTTCGAGTTCGGGGATGGTGCGACGCTCGAGCAGCATGTCCCAATGCGTGCGGGCGATCTTCTCACCCGATCGGTCGATCTCGACCGGCTTCGAGTCGACGAGCAGCACGGCCGAGGCACCGCAGTGGCGGCACTCCCACGTCTCGGGGATCTCGGCCTCGGTCGAGAAGACCATCGTCGTGTCACGGCCGCAGGTCTCGCACTGGTAGGTGTACTCGGCGCGGTCGGCGAACACCACGCCGTCTTCGCTCTGCAGGCTCTGCGCACCGATTCGCATGCCCCGAAGGCTCCGATCCGCCATGGCGTTCTCCTCTCGATCGTCTGACAGTCTCAACGATCAAGCTGGGCGTTCCCTTTCCGAAGCCTGAGGTTTCGCGGGGAATTCTCAGCTTCGGTCGGCGATGACGCGGAGTGCGATGTCGGCGCGGTCGGTCACGATGCCGTCGACGCCGAGGTCGAGGAGGCGCACCATGTCGTCGGCCTCGTTCACCGTCCACACGTGGACCTCGGCGCCGAGCGCGTGCGCGGCATCGACGAGCCGCCGGGTGACGAGGCGGATCGGTCCGGTGCGTTCGGGGATCTGCAGCGCCCGTGCGCCGTGGAGCGCCCGCGCGGCGAGGGAGGAGGAGCGCAGCGACGCCGCAGCGCGGAATGCGAGGACGCCCGCGGCGCCGACGGAGGTGACGGCGCCGGGAACGAGCCGGGCGAGCCTGCGGCGTCGACGCTCGGAGAAGCTCGTCACGAGCACACGCGACGCCGCGCCCGTGCGGGCGATGGCCGAGACGGTGCCGTCGACGGAGCGCTCGTCCTTCACGTCGATGTTGAAGCGACCTTCGGGAAACGCATCGAGCGCGTCCTCCAGCGAAGGGAAACCCTGCCCGTGGCCGAGGTCGATCCGTCGCAACTCGGCCATCGTGAGCTGCCCCACCGCCACGTCGCGACCCGCGACACGCGAGAGGGACGCGTCGTGGGCGATGACCGCCGCACCGTCGTGCGTCGCCCGGACATCGGTCTCGAGGTGCCCCGCGCCGGCGGAGATCGCCGCGGCGAACGCGAGGAGGGTGTTCTCGGGTGCATCCAGCGCCAGTCCGCGGTGCGCGAGCACGCGGGGCACGGCCCCGTCGAAGTAGTCGGAGGCCACGCCCGGCCTCACGCCTGCGGGAACGATCCCGACGGCGGGCGGGGCTCGCCGGTCGACGGGGCGGCAGGCGGTTGCTGAGCCGCACCGGGCACCTGCTGGGCGCCGGCGGCCGGGGGAGTGAAGGCGCGGCCGATGCCCTTCAGCGCCTCGGTGAGCTCGCTCGGAATGACCCACAGCTTGTTTGCGTCGCCCTGTGCGAGCTGCGGCAGCATCTGCAGGTACTGGTAGCCGAGCAGCTTCGGGTCGGGGTCGCCCTTGTGGATCGCATCGAAGACCGTGAGGATCGCCTCCGCCTCGCCCTGCGCGCGCAGGACGGCGGCCTTGGCATCGCCCTCGGCCTCGAGGATCGCAGCCTGCCGCGCGCCTTCGGCGGTGAGGATCGCAGACTGCTTCGTGCCCTCCGCGGTGAGGATGAGCGCACGGCGGTCGCGCTCCGCGCGCATCTGCTTCTCCATCGAGTCCTGGATGGAGACGGGCGGGTCGATCGCCTTGAGCTCGACCCGCGAGACGCGGATGCCCCACTTGCCGGTGGCTTCGTCGAGCACGACGCGCAGCTGGCCGTTGATGTTGTCGCGCGAGGTGAGCGCCTCTTCGAGGTTGAGGCCGCCGACGACGTTGCGCAGCGTCGTCGTCGTGAGCTGCTCGACCGCACCCAGGTAGTTGGCGATCTCGTACGTCGCGGCACGGGCGTCGGTCACCTGGAAGTACACGACCGTGTCGATCGAGACGACGAGGTTGTCTTCGGTGATGACCGGCTGCGGTGGGAACGACACGACCGTCTCGCGCATGTCGACGAGCGGCCGCAGCCGGTCGATGAACGGCACGAGCAGGTTCAGGCCGGGCGTAAGCGTCTTGTGATAGCGCCCGAGGCGCTCGACGATGCCCGCGTAGGCCTGGGGGATGATCCTGATCGATCGCGCGATGACGACGATGACGAAGATGACGATCGCGATGACGACGATCGTCACGATGATCGTGGGCAGGTCGATCACTCGGGGGTGCTCCTCTCAACCGGCACGACGACCGCCGTCGCGCCATCGATGCCGGTCACGAGCACCCGCCCGCCCACCGGCACGTCGACCTGCTCGGTCGCGGGCGAGAGCCGCGCCGTCCAGGTCTCGCCGTTCTGCAGCCGAACCTGACCGCCCGCGTCGCCGACGGTCTGCACCACGGTCCCTTCGGCCCCGATGAGGGCGTCGACGTTGCTGCGTGCCGGGTCGCCGCCACGTCGGAGCGCCCGCAGCAGCGGCGGGCGCAGCACGAGCATGAGCGCCACCGCCACCACCGCGGCGATGATGAACTGCGCCCACCACGGAATGCCGAACAGACCCGACAGCAGGCCCGCGACGCTGCCGAGGGCCAGCATCAGGAAAGTCATCTCGAGGGTGAACACCTCGATCGTGGCGAATGCCAGGATCAGCACCAGCCAGACGATCCACGCGTACTGGGTCAGCACATCCAAATCGGGTCTCCTTCGCACGCGGTCGGCTCATTCCGAAACTAGCAGTGCCGGGCTCGGCATGGGGGAGTTGATAGTCTCGGTTCGGCCGCGCCGCGTCGTCTTCGCGGTGCCAAGACCTCGAGGAGCCTCCCCGTGACCAATCCACTCGCCCCCGGCTCGCTGGCCGGCCGCGTCGCCCTCGTGACGGGCTCGTCGCGCGGCATCGGCGCCGACACCGCCCGCTACCTCGCAGCGGCCGGCGCATCGGTCGTCGTCAACTACCGCAGCAAGGCGCCTCGCGCCGAGAAGGTGGTCGCCGAGATCGTGGCAGGCGGCGGCACCGCGATCGCGATCGGCGCCGATCTGACCGACCCCGAGTCGGTCGCGGCGATGTTCGAGCGCACCGTTGCAGAGCTCGGGCCGATCGACGTGCTCGTGCTCAACGCGTCGGGCGGCATGGAGACCGGCCTCGGTGAGGACTATGCGATGCGCCTCAATCGCGACGCGCAGGTCAACGTCGTGGAGGGCGCGCTGCCGCACCTGGCCGACGGGGCCCGCATCGTCTTCGTCACGAGCCACCAGGCGCACTTCATCCGCACGACGCCGACGATGCCCGAGTACGAGCCCGTCGCCCTCTCGAAGCGCGCCGGCGAAGACGCGCTCCGCGCCAAGCTGCCCGAGTTCGAGGCGGCGGGCGTCGAGTTCGTCGTCGTGTCGGGCGACATGATCGAGGGAACCATCACGGCGACGCTCCTCGAGCGCGCGAACCCCGGCGCGATCGACGCCCGCAAGCAGGACGCCGGCCGTCTCTACAACGTCGCCGAGTTCGCCGCAGAGGTCGCGTCGGCCGTCGTCGAGCCCGTCCCCGCCGAGAACACGCGCTACGTCGGCGACATCTCGGGCTTCGCCAAAGAGGCCTGAGCCCAGCTCGACCGCCACGGCGGAGACGAAGAAGGCCGGCCCCGAGTCATCCCGGGGCCGGCCTTCTTCTGCGCGGCAGAGCCGCCCGTTCGGTTCAGGCGGCCGTGACGCCGCGCCCGAAGGTGAACGCGCGCACGATCTGGATGATGCCGAGCACGATGAGGCTGATGCCGATGATCCACCACAGCACGACGACGTAGAGCGGCGAGAACAGCAGCACGATGCCCGCGAGGATGCTCAGGATGCCGAAGAAGATCGCCCAGCCCTTCGACGGCGCGTCTCCGAGCTGCGCGAGCGCGACGATGCCCTCGACGATCCAGAGGACACCGATCAGGATGCCGAGGAAGATGCCGAGCACGACCGCGCTCTCGGTGGGGTTCGCCACGGCGAAGATGCCGCCGATGATGAACAGGATGCCGAGGATGATGTCGAGCGCCCTCGCACCACCCGAGATGCCCTTCGAGAAGATGCCGAGCCCGAGGTAGGCGATGCCCGCGATGAGCAGGTAGATGCCGAGGATGATGGTGAGCACCACGGCCGAGTCCTTCGGCCAGAACGTGATCATGAGCCCGACGATGAGCGCGACGGCGCCGCTGATGCCGAGCGTCGTGCGGACGGTGTTGATGGCCGACTTCGACAGCTCGGCGGCATCGAGCGAGAACGTGGCGAAGAAGCCGGTCGGCTGTGTGGAAGACATGGCATGTCCTTTCTGAGGGTGAACCGTGCCCGCCAAGGCTATTGCCGAACCCCGCCTGAGTATCGGATGTGAACGCGCGCGTCGCGATGCGACGAACTACGACCGTGTCGTAGGCGCACCGGTCAGGAATCGAGAAGCACCGGGGTGGATGCCGCAGCTAGCGTGACCGGTATGTGCCTCATCGTTCGCGCCCGTGAGAATCTAGACCACATGGCCACCGAGACGACCGTTCCGAATCCCGCCGACCGCCATGAGCTCATCAGCGTGCGCGGCGCCCGGGAGAACAACCTCAAGAACGTCGACATCGACCTGCCGAAACGACGGCTGACGGTCTTCACGGGCGTGTCGGGGTCGGGCAAGAGCTCGCTCGTCTTCGACACCATCGCCGCGGAGTCCCGACGACTGATCGACGAGACCTACAGCGCCTTCGTGCAGGGCTTCATGCCGTCGGTTCCGCGACCCGACGTCGACGTGCTCGAGGGTCTGACGACGGCGATCCTCGTCGACCAGGAGCGGCTCGGCGCCAACCCCCGGTCGACCGTCGGCACGGTGACGGATGCGAACGCCATGCTGCGGATCCTCTTCTCCAAGCTGGGCGAACCGTACATCGGCGGGCCGACTGCGTTCTCGTTCAACATCCCCACGCAGAAGGCGAGCGGGGTGATGACCGGCCCGCACGGCGAGAAGAAGATCGTCAAGGACGTGATCTACCTCGGCGGCATGTGCCCGCGATGCGAGGGCCGGGGCGCCGTGTCGGATCTCGACCTCGCGCAGATCGTCGACGAGTCGAAGTCGCTCGACGAGGGCGCGATCATGGTGCCCGGCTACACCGCCGACGGCTGGATGGTGAAGGGCTTCTCGCAGTCCGGCTTCTACCCGGCCGACAAGCCGATCGCGCAGTTCACCGAGAAGCAGCGGCACCTCTTCCTCTACGGCGAGGTCACCAAGGTCAAGATCAGCGGCATCAACATGACCTACGAAGGCCTCATCCCGAAGATCACCAAGTCGATGCTGTCGAAGGACCTCGACGCCCTGCAGCCGCACATCCGCGCCTTCGTCGAGCGGGTGGCGACGTTCGCGAGATGCCCGGAGTGCGACGGCACCCGGCTCACCGAGGGCGCGCGCTCGTCGAAGATCGACGGCGTCAGCATCGCCGACGCGTGCCGCATGCAGGTGACCGACCTCGCCGAGTGGGTGCGCGGCCTCGACAAGCCGGGCGCGGGCCCACTGCTCGAGGCGCTGAGCGCGAACCTCGACGCGTTCGTGACCCTCGGGCTCGGCTACCTCAGCCTCGAGCGCCCGTCGGGCACGCTGTCGGGCGGCGAGGCGCAGCGCATCAAGATGCTGCGTCACCTCGGGTCGTCGCTCACCGACGTCACCTACGTGTTCGACGAACCCACGATCGGGCTGCACCCGCACGACATCCAGCGCATGAACACGCTGCTGCTGCGGCTGCGTGACAAGGGCAACACCGTGCTCGTCGTCGAGCACAAGCCCGAGACGATCGCCATCGGCGATCACGTCGTCGACCTCGGCCCCGGCGCGGGCAGCGGCGGGGGAGAGATCTGCTTCGAGGGATCGGTCGACGGGCTCAAGGCGAGCGGCACCCTCACCGGCCGGCATCTCGACGACCGCGCGTCGCTCAAGGCGGAGGTTCGCTCGGCGCGCGGCGCGATCGAGGTGCGCGGCGCCGACGCGAACAACCTCGACGATGTCGACGTCGACATCCCGCTCGGCGTGCTGACCGTCGTCACCGGCGTGGCGGGCTCGGGCAAGAGCTCGCTCATCCACGGCTCGGTGTCGCGACGGGACGGCGTCGTGTCGATCGACCAGGGCGCGATCAAGGGCTCACGACGAAGCAACCCGGCGACGTACACGGGTCTGCTCGAGCCCATCCGCAAGGCCTTCGCGAAGGCGAACGGCGTGAAGCCCGCGCTCTTCAGCGCGAACTCCGAGGGCGCGTGTCCGAGCTGCAAGGGATCGGGCGTCATCGTCACCGAGCTCGGCTTCATGGACACGATCGAGACGCCCTGCGAGGACTGCGGCGGCAAGCGGTTCCAGGCCGGGGTGCTCGAGTACAAGCTCGGAGGGCTCGACATCACCGAGGTGCTCGACCTGCCGGTGGCGCAGGCACGGGTGTTCTTCTCCGACGGCGAGGCGAAGATCCCGGCGGCGGCGAAGATCCTCGGTCGCCTCGAGGACGTGGGCCTCGGCTACCTCACGCTCGGCCAACCGCTCTCCACGCTCTCGGGCGGCGAGCGGCAGCGGGTCAAGCTCGCGATCGCGATGGGGGAGGAGGGCGACGTCTACGTGCTCGACGAACCGACCACCGGTCTCCACCTCGCCGACGTCGAGAACTTGCTGGGCCTCCTCGACCGCCTGGTCGACTCGGGCAAGTCGGTGATCGTGATCGAGCACCACCAGGCCGTGATGGCGCACGCCGACTGGATCATCGATCTCGGTCCCGGCGCCGGTCACGACGGCGGGCGGATCGTGTTCGAGGGCGTTCCCGCCGATCTCGTCGCCGCCCGTTCGACCCTGACCGGCGAACACCTCGCGGACTACGTCGGCGCCGAGGCATCCTGATTCGTCTTCGTTCGGAGAGGAGCGGCCGTGGCGTCGAAGGCCAGGCATCCCGTCGCGCCGCGCGTCGACCCGGTCCTGCTCGGTGAGCTCGACGACGGTCACGAGAGCGAGCTGGTCGCCGGCGCGGTCGTCGAGGCGCGACGGTTCAGCGGGCTCGACCTCGCCGAACGGGATCTCGGCGGCCTGCGTCTGACCGAGTGCGAGCTGACCGGCGTCGCCGCCCATGAGACGCGCCTTCGCGCGGCCGCCTTCTCGGAGGTCGTGATCGAGCGGCTCGAGGCACCGGTGCTCAGGGCCCCGCTGGCCGAATTGCGCGACGTCTCGTTCATGTCATCGCGACTCGGATCGGTCGAGTTCCACGACGACCGATGGCGGGCGGTGCGGTTCGTGGGCTGCAAGCTCGGCTACGTGAACCTTCGCGGTGCCGAGATCCGTGATGTCCTGTTCACCGATTGCACGATCGATGAGCTCGACCTCGTCAACGCGCAGGCCGAGCGGGTGGCCTTCGAGGGCTGCGACCTGCGCTCGCTCGACGTCACCGGGGCGAGGCTGCGCGATGTCGACCTGCGCGGCCTCGAGCTCGCCGTGATCGACGGCATCGGCGGCCTCAGCGGTGCGACGATCGACTCGATGCAGGCGGCCCTGCTCGCGCCCCACCTGGCACGACACCTGGGCATCCGAGTGGACGACTGACGGATCGGCACGCGGGGGAGCGGGCGACACTCAGCCACTCCGGTTCCGGCTGCGAGCCCCGGCTCAGACGCCGAGACCCTCGATGTGCTGCTCGAGCTCGTCGAGTTCGCGGGCGATCGATTCCGCGCTGCCGCGGCGGAACCGTCGCAGCTGCATCGCGAGCACGGCGTCGGCCGCGGTCTCGGAGCAGCCGAGTGCTTCGCCGATGCTGCGGCGCGCCGCTTCGTCGGAGGCCGCATCGGCGACGATGCGGAGGATCGTCTCGGCGTCGGTTTGGGTGGCGATCATGGCGCGAAGCATCTGACGTCGCTCGTCCAGGTGGTCACGTGGCACGGGCGGCGGGCGGCGGGGCGCATGTCGGGCTCGCTGGCGCTCGATCAGCGCGGCGTCGAGATCGATCGGCAACGGCGCCGCCGTGCGAAGGCCGAGGCTGACGAGCCAGGCATGCACCTCGTACCGACCGGCCTGGAAGTCGTCCCAGTCGGCGGACCCGATGTTCACCCGCACTCGCGCGTACTCGCCCGGGTCGAGCGCGAACGCTGCATCCGGGCGCCCGACGTAGCCGAAGGAAACGCCGCCGGCGGTGACACCCTGTCGGGAGACCGTGCCGGCGACGTGGAAGTCGTCGCCGGTCGGGTGCCATCGTGCGTCGCCTTCGTTGACGATGTCGATCACGAGCTCGTCGATGTCGGGCTCGGTGCGCATCGTCTCGGGCCAGCGCAGCACGAGGCCGCCGCGCCGCTCGCGTCGGCTCGGCCGGAGCGGGAAGACGTCGGGGTGGACCGATGCCTGTCCGCCCCGCATCGGCTCGGCGGGAAGGTTCGCAATCGACCACGTCGCTGCTGCGGAGTCGGCCGGAGCACCGAGGAGCACGGCGCCGCCGTCTCGCCGAAGCACGCGCCAACCCTCGTGCGGCGCCGCGGCAGGAAGGTCGACGGGTTCGCTCCATCCGAGCGAGGAGAGGAGCGCGTCGAAACGCTCACCCTGCTTCGCGAGCACATCGGGATGGACTCCGACATGGGCGAGTTGCGGGAAGTCGTCGGAGTCATCCATTGTTCGAGCGTGCCATACGCACGGAGGCGCGCGCCGCTGCCTTCTCGGGACCTTCGCGATCGTCCTCGCGATTCGGTTGCTGCCGAGGCATCCGCCGCCAGACCCAGACTGTCAAGGCGACGCTGAGCAGGATCACTACCACACCGAGCGGCACGTGCAGCGCCACGAGGGACCGGAACCCCGCGAACGCCTGCAGCGACATGAGCGCGAGGAGCCCGATCGTCGCGGCGATCGGCCACCGCGGCGCACGACTCAGTGCGCGGGCGAGGATCGTCGCGAGGATCGCGACCATCAGCGCGACGCCCGACACCGTCGCCATCTCACGGTGCAATCCGAATGCGACAGGCACGCCGCCCATGAACAGGCCCGCCGACACGGCCTGCCCGAACAGCAAGACCGAGGTGAGGGCGAGCGAGAAGCGGAGCAGCGTCAGGGGCCACAGACGGTCGTGGCCGGAACCGTCATCGAGTCGGGACATGCTCCGCAGCCTATCAACTGGATCCATTTGGATCTATTGCATTTGGATCTTCTTCGGGGGAGACTCGAACTATGAGCGAAGCGGGGGCGCGCGCCGCCATCGAGGTCGGACTGCTGTTCCACCAGGTGTACACGGCCGCGACGCAACGCCTGAACGCCGCCCTGCAACCGCTGGATCTCACGACGCGGCACGCGTCGGTCATGTTCATGATCCGAGACGGCGTGAAGACGCAGCGCGACCTCGTGGCGCGGCTCAGCACCGACAAGACGGGCATGGTGCGAACCGTCGACGATCTCGAGCGGCTCGGCTATGTCACCAGGGTGCCGTCGTCGACAGATCGGCGCGTGACGATTCTCAACCTGACGGACGACGGCGACCGAGCCCTGAAGGCCGTGCAGCAACAGACGAGCACCGTGGCCGGGGAGCTGTTCACGGCCGTCGATACGGCCGAGCTCGAATCGCTGAGGTCGGTGCTGTCACGCATGCTGACCGGCCTGGCGCCGCGGGACTGAAGCCCGACGGCCATGCTGCTCCGTATTGCGCCGATAATGCACATTATGTCGGAATAAGAGAGCTCTGGTGAAGCAGACCACCTACCCGTGGCGCATCCTGTGCGCTCAGTCGCGACAACTCATGGTCGGTTTGCTCCTGCGCGGGCATGAGCATCGCGCGGCGACGTCGATGAAGACGGACGGCTACTCGACCACTACGACGTAGGCGAACTGTCGCCTTTGGACCTCTCGCTGAGTGAGGCATTCTCATGAGCATCGGTTCCGCGCGACGTTATCGAGATCCAACGCGATCCGCTGAGGCCTTCTTCCCTCGCGCGGTCGGTCCTCACCATCCACTCCCCCATGGCTCGCCGGGAGCGCTCACTGCCGGATAGCTCGACGGGTTCGAGCACGCTGGGGCGCTTCGATGACAGGATCGCCGAATCCGCTCCGCTTGGAGCCCTGGACACCGTCGATGAGCACTGGGAGTCAGATGAAGACATCGGAACCGGCGGTCACCGCGCGACGTATCACCATCTCGGTCGTGCTCGGCGTCGCCGCTGCCGTCCTCATCGCGTTCTGGTTGATGCATGTCGCGGTGAGCCATCTGTTCGTCACGGAGGGAAGTGCGCCACCCGCATCGTTCGGCCCGGCGATCCCAGAGGGCGCGACGCTTCTCACCAGTGAGAAGAACTGCGCGTCCGGTGGGTGCTGGACGGAACTCAACATCGATCCACCCGAGGGCCAGTCGGCACGACAGCTCGCGGAGGACATGGGGATCGAGTCCGAACGGTGCACGCTCTCGCCGACCCTCAACCTGCTTTCGGTGTGCGTTGCGTCCGAATTGGGGCCCGCGTCGGACTGGACGAATTCACGCCTGCTCGTCTCCCTCCGATACTGGTCGCCCATCGGGTCCGCTCTGTAGCAGGCAGCCGAATGCCCCACGACGACCCCGTCCGTGTGGCGCACGCGTGGCGCGGCACCGCCCCGTGGATCGGTAGTATCTGAATCCGACGCAGCGCCTCGGGCGCGAGTTCACTGCTGACGTTGGTCGATGGGGAGACGAGAGATGGCGGCCGCTGAGCGCGAACTCAAGGAACTGATCCTCGAGGTCAAGACCACTGGTCCTGACTTCGACCCGAGCTTCGTGCGCCGCGAGAACCTCATCGGCAACGTGCGCTCCGGGCCCGCCAGGCTGGTCACCGTCACGGCGCCCGCAGGCTACGGGAAGACCTCGTTCCTCGCCGAATGGCTCCAGCTCGAGGACCGAGCCACCGGTTGGCTCACGTTGAGCGACGGCGACGACGATCCCGCCGCGCTCATCCGGCTCCTGACCTATGCCTGCTCGTCCTTCACCCCGGTCGCGGCATCGCTCGAGGAGCAGGTCTCGACGGCCGATCGTGGCGTGCTGGGCCGGATCGCACCGGTGCTCGCGCGCGCCCTCTCCCGATGCGATCAGCCGTTCGTGCTGTTCCTCGACGACACCCACGCACTCACCTCCCTCGACGCGATCGACGCGCTCAACGTCGTGCTGACGGGCGTACCGGCGGGGTCGCAGGTCGTGCTGGCGAGCCGCCACCGCCCCGCCGCATTCGCGCGCGGACGTGTGGCGTCGTCCGCGGCTCACGTCACCGCCGAGGACCTCCGGATCGACCTCTCGGGAGCAGCCAGGATCGCCGAGGTCGCCGGTGCAGAGGTCTCCCCCGAGACGCTCACGAGCTGGGTCGAGCAGAGCGGCGGGTGGGCGGCGGGCCTGCACATGTGCGCGCTCCTGTCGCGGAGCCGGCCGCTGGACTCGATCGGCGGCCAGGATCTGCTCGCCGACTACCTCTACCGCGAATGCATGCGGGAACTGCCCGACGACATCCGCCGGTTCCTCGTCTCCGTCTCGATCCTGCGACCGCTCGTTCCCGCGATGTGCGACGCGGTGCTCGAGCGCTCCGACTCCGCGAGCATTCTCCGAGATCTCGAAGCGCGTCAGTTGTTCATCACTGCGGATCCCCAGCGTCGCTCCTATCGGTTGCATCCGCTGTTCGCCGAGTACCTGCAGGCTGAACTCCATCTCGACGCCGGGCCGACCGTTCGCGGCCTGCACATGAGGGCGGCTGCCTGGTGCCACGAGCAGGGCCTGCTTCCGGAAGCGATCAACCACGCGATCGCGGGAGGCGACTTCGCGACGGCGTCCTCGCTCGTGGCGCTCGCAGCCCTGAACACCTACACCGCAGGCGAAACCACGACCCTCGGCCGGTGGATCAGCCAGATCGGCGATGCCAACCTCCTCGCGAACCCCTTCGCCGTGGTGGTCGTCACGTGGTACTCGCTGCTCTCCGGCACCGACGCCGCCGCCCAGAAGTGGGCGTCGCTGCTCGGCAGCATGCCCGACGATGCCCCTCGGGTCGATGGCATCGATCTCGTGTCGGCGAAAGCCATGGTCCGGGCCATCACGATGAAGCACGGAATGCACGCGGCCCTCGAGGACGCGGAGTTCGCAGTCCGGGCCGAACCCGTCGAGAGCCCGTGGCGCGATCCCGCGCTCCAGATCCTGGGGAGCACCCTGCTCCACACCGGGCACGAGGGCCGTGCCCGCGAGGTGCTGATGGAGGCCATCCACACGGCCGAGGCCCATGGCAACCCCGCGACGATCGTGATGTGCGAGGTCGAACTCGCTCAGCTCGCCATCGACGGCGGCGACTGGGCGGCGGCAGACGCGCACGTGCAGCGGGCGCTCGACGCGATCCAGACGGGCAACATCGACGGGTACATCATGTGCGCATACGCGCATGCCGCTGCGGCCTACACCGCACTGCACGCTGGTCGCCGGAGCGCCGGTGAGAAGTTCCTCTCGCTGGCGATGTCCGAGCGCGGCCGTTGCATGGGCGCGGTCCCCCTGATCAGCATCCCCACGAGGCTCTTCCTGATTCACGCGAACCTGCAGGTGGGCGACATCGAGGCCGCGCGGATGCTGTCGCGTGAGATCGATGAGATCCTGCCGCCGCGTGATGGCCGCGAGGCCCTGGATGCGCGCGTGGCGGCGGCCGCGCGCGCCGTCGACGAGCGGGAGCGTCTCGGCCGACATGCTCCGTCGACCGCACTCACGGTCGCCGAGCAGCGCGTCCTCCCCTATCTCCAGACCTACCTCACCCAGGCGGAGATCGCGAAGCGCCTCTATGTCTCGAGGAACACCGTCAGCAGCCACGTGTCCGCGATCTTCCGCAAGCTCGATGCATCGAGCAGGGCTGAGGCGGTGGAGACCGCATCCACGCTCGGGCTGCTCGGCGGCCTGCAGACCGCCTCGTTCGAAGAGCATTCGTCGATCCGGAGTGTCTCGAGCTCCGTCAGGCGATGAGAGGAGTCGAACCGATGACGAAGTACCTGATCTCATTCCCCAGCGCCGCAATGGTGCTCGAGGAGGGCGAGCTGCAAGCCGTCGGGGATGCCGCGCACGCGGTCGTGCAGGAGGCGAAGGACGCCGGAGTCTGGGTCTTCGGGGGCGGCATCGACGAGAGTCTGCCGCCGGTGATGGTCGCGGCCGACGGAACGGTGACCGAGGGCACCTATCCGCAGACGACGCAGCTCGAGGGCGGGTACTCGGTGCTCGAGCTCCCCTCCTACGAGTCGGCGCTGGAATGGGCTGCGAAGATCGCGACGGCATGCCGATGCGCCCAGGAGGTGCGTGCGTTCCAGTACGACCCGTCGAGCTAGCACCCGACGGGGACGACGGGCGGCCGACCGCTACTCACCACGTCTTGCGCATCTGCTGCGTCACCACGTCGTAGCCGGCCGAGGCGTACAGCGAGATCGCCGCCGTGTTGCGCCCGAACACGTTCAACTCCAGGGCCTCCGCGCCGGCGGCTCTCGTCGCGTGTTCGACGGCTTCGAGGAGGGCTCGCCCGAGTCCGGTCCCCCGGCGGGTTTCCAGGATCTCGATGTCGTAGAGGAATGCGACGCCCGGCGCGCCTCGCGGGTGGTCGAGGCCGACCCAGGCGCGACCGACGGGTTCGTCATGGTCGTCGATGCCGCGAAGGATGAGCATGCGCGCGGTCTCGAGACCGTCGGGAAGCAGCCGGGCATTCTCCTCGATGGCCCGCTGCACGGCGCCTTCGCGGGGCCAGCGGCCCGCCTCGACCTGCTCCTCGGCGTACTCCCCCGCGATCGCGAGCTGCCATTCGTCGAACTCGGTCCGGGTCATCGGACGCACCGTCACTGTCGTCATCCAGCCATGCTGGCACGGTGCGGCGACGATGCGCGGGGTGGACCGTCAGTGTCGTGGGGGGGGGCGCCCCCCCGCCGCCCCCCCCCCGGAGCCCCGGCCCCCCCCCCCCGGCGGGGGGGGGGGGGCGCGGGCGAGCGCGCGGCCCCCCCCCCCCGCCCGCCGGGCGCGCGCGGTGTGG